>NZ_JARTJQ010000086.1:0-20385 GCF_036225245.1 Weizmannia sp. CD-2023 | reverse complement strand
TTTGGGGCGCCAGTAACACCAGACCCACAACGAGAGCTGTATGAATATTGTAACATAATTTGCCACTAAAATGACAAAAAGAACCGCTGCGCTAAGGTTCATTTGCTATCGTATAGCGTTTGGATTTTCACTTTTTCGTGCAGGTGGCCATAAGATTAAAGAAATAGAGAGGGGGATATCCACATCCGGTTCAAAAGGGAGGAGGCCCTTTTGAACGGAACGGGGAGGAATAGGGGACGTGTGAAAAAAACAAATGAAGAAAGTTATTTGAAAGAAGCATAGCCGTCATCAAGCATGACAACACTTCCGTTAATGACATCTGCTTCTTCAAGCGTTAATAGATAAACCGCATTTGCAATGGCTTCAGGACGGATCAGTTTTTTGCGCATTTGCTGTTCTGTCATTTTTTGTGTCATTCCGGCATCTTTATATGCCTGTATAATCGGCGTATCCACACTGCCCGGTGCAATGCCGACGACGCGAATACCGTATTGTGCTAGTTCAAGCGCAGCATTTTGGGTCATCATCCGGACTGCGCCTTTTGCAACCTGATATGGGAAAGTACCGAAGCTGGCCAAATATCCGAATACGGAAGCCGTGTTGATAATAACGCCTTTGACATCCAGCTCGCGCATTTTTCTGCCAGCGGCAATGATTCCATATGCAACGCCGTGCTGATTGACATCAATGACACGCAAGTAATCTTCTATTTTCAAACTCAGGATATGCCCGAGCGTTCCGATTCCGGCGTTGTTGAACATCACATCAATCGTCCCGTATATTTCAACCGCCTGATTGACAAGTGATTCAACCTCTTCGAATTTGGAAACATCCGTCTTGGCAAAAACAGCATCTCCGCCTTCTTGTTTGATCAATTCCACCGTTTCAAGCCCTTTTTCTTCATCAATATCGGCAACCACAACGGAATCGCCTTTACGTGCAAAAGTTAAACTGGTTTCCCGGCCAATCCCGCTGCCGGCGCCTGTAATCACTGCAACTTTGCCTGACATGATGCATACCTCCTGATGGATATATTCTTAGAAAAAGTAAGCGTTTACTTTTCTTTACAATTTTTAGTGTATCACCGCAAGAAAAGGTTTACAATAAAAGGAAAGAACAGTTCGAAAAATCGACTTATATCAATAGACAGGTTTAAAACCATCAAAAAAGGATAAACACTTGCAGTTATTTTAAAGAAAAAACAGGCGAAAAATGAAACCGATGAGGAATGCTCATTCATGCACAAATATAGGAAAATCAGCCAGAAGAAGAATTTTAAGGCAAAAGAATGTGCAGGGATTGCAAATAAAAGAACAAACCAAGATTAGATGACTCAATGAAAGCATGTGCGAAAATGCAACAACGCTGCGTGATGGAATAAATCTGGAACGATCAATGAAACGCATACCGGACAAACCGAAATCCTGATGAGATGGAAAGATGCAATAAAGATTGTGTTTCACGGAAAAAATGTTTCTGTCTCAATGTTTTAAGTAATCTTCTTTTTTGAGACAAAATTTCGTTTTACTCCTCAACTAGCTATAATATATATTATGTTAACTAGATAAAAATCATCACATTGCAGATATGCCCGGCCACCCCTTTTCCCTTGTACCCAGAGATTATCTTTGGCCAGAGTCGTTTTCTCCTAAAAAATCCGCTGTATAATGCAGCGGATTTTTTAGGTCAAGCCTGAATATACGATTTTTACGATTTTCCGGTTTTTACCGATGCCATTGTATTTTGGATCGATTTTGCCGATTCGTGCAACCAGGATGTTTCCTGTTCATCGAGTTCAATTTCAAGCTGTTGTTCGATCCCGTTACGGCCGATGACACTTGGTATGCTTAAAGCGACATCACCGTTATATCCGTACTGACCATGCAAAGTGGCTGAAACCGGATAAATGCTTTTTTCATCCAGCATCACGGCTTTTGCCAATGTCACTGCAGCTTCAGCAACACCGGCATTGGTCCACCCTTTCCCATTCAGGACATCAAAAGCAGTTTTCACCACCTTTTGTCTGAAAGCTTCCCTGTCCAACGGTTCTTTTCCTTTAAACACGCTGTCCAGTTCTTTTTCACGGAATCCCTGTACATTTAAACGACTGAAAACCGGAAATGCGGTAAACCCGTGTTCGCCCATCATATAACCCGTTACACTTTTCGGATCAATGCTGTAATTTTCGGCAACAAGCTGGCGGAGGCGGGCCGAGTCAAGCATGGTGCCTGTTCCGAATATCCGCCCTTTCGAATAGCCAAATTCATTTTCAGCAATATAGACAATCGTATCAAGCGGATTTGTAATGAAAATGATGACAGCTTCTTTTGTATATTTCGTAATCCCTGCCATGACTTCCCGCACCACGGCGGCATTCGTCCTGGCAAGCCCTGCCCGGTCCGGCATTTCGTCTTTTTCCGACGGAAGCACGCTTGGCCCTGCTGCACAAATAATGACGTCCGCATCGGCGCATTCCGAGTAATCCCCTGCTTTCACGCTTGTGTTTGGCATATATGTAAGTGCCGTGGCATGTCTCCAATCGAGCGCTTCCCCAAATGCGACCCCTTTCTTTTTATCCAATACAGCAATTTCCGAAAAAAGGCCCAGTTTCATCGCATTTGCAAGCACATACGAACCGACATGCCCAACGCCTGCAACTACTAATTTTGTCTTTTTCACAGTTGTCTTCCCTCCTTGTTTTCTTTATTTTAACATTTAAAATCATACTATTGCAGTGAAAATTTCGTAAACCGGAAAAACGGCGCAAAAAAAGCTGCCCGGTCCGCAGTACGGCAGGCAGCTAGCTTCATGATTATTTTTTAAAAATGGTTGAAATCACTTTATCGTAACTCATCGTGCTGTCCACGACATAAGTACCAGGGCGAAGATGATTCTCAACACCCTTCTTTTCGACATCTTTACTGAATTGAAATGCATCATCCACGATATTAGCTTTCTCAAGCAATTTGCCGACATCAATGCTCGTCATCCCATCCGTCACCTGGAACACAACCCGGTTGACGGTTTTGGTTTTCGCGGATTTTTCAGCGGATGACTTCGCATCAGCCAGATCTTTGTCATATGCAGCCTTGGTTTGAACGACATATCCTGCATGCTCTAGTTTGTCTTTCATCTGGCTGTTGGAGAGTTTTGCAGTTTCAGCCGTATTTGTTTTTTTCACCGTATTGTCCGCTGCTTTGCCTGTTTCGGAAAAATAAACGGCGCCTGTTACAGCCGTGGCGAGCAAAATCCCTGCGGCAAAGCTGCTCAATTTATTCATTCCCACCGGCAACCTTGCTCCTTTCGTTTTTCGCCGCCATAAACGGGGCCAGAATTTCCTCAATTTCCGCTTTTGTCACTTGTTTTTTTTCTGCAATGCTTTCAATAGAGTAGTTGCGTTTATATAAATCCAGCACTTCAAGCCTGAACTGTTTATCAAAGGCAGAAAGCTGGATGCCGGCTTCTTTTTCAAGAATGTCCATTTCCAGTTCAAGCGTCCGGATGCCGTCTTTCAGATGATTGATTTCATCCATGAGTGCCAAATGCACCGTTTCCAATTCCTGCTGTTCCTCTTTCGCACGGTTCCGCGTTTTAAAGATGGACATGATCAGCAACACAACGGATACCGCAAATAAAATTACCAATGTCCAGACCATCAAATATGTACCCCTCCTTCAAAAATCTTCTTCCTGTACCCTATTATTATACATGTCCAGCCTTTTATTTTCGATAAAAAACAAGAATTTATGACAAAAGTTGCACAAAAAAAACACCAGCCGGACCAGCGGCTGGTGTACTGTTCTTTAATAATACGGTGCCATCATCAAGTAAACGATCACGCCGGTGATGCTGACATAAAGCCAGATTGGCATCGCCCAACGGACAATTTTTTTGTGCTTTTTCACCTGCATTGTCCATCCCCACACAAGTGCGAACAAAGCAAGCGGAACAATAATGGCCGCGAGAAAACTGTGGGTAATCAAGATAAAGAAATAGATGAACCGGATTGCCCCTTCCCCGCCATATCTTGCCGTTTCAGGCGAAAGATAATGGAATGTCAAATAAGAAAGCAAAAACAAAAACGTTGACGCAAAAGCGGCCAGTACAAATCCTCTATGCACATTGATATTTTTCCGTTTAATGGCGATGAGCGCGCAGACGAGAAAAATAAACGTAAAGCTGTTAAAAACGGCGTTCATCCTCGGCAAAATATAAATATCAAATCCTACTTTACCCTTGTAACCGATGTTCGTAAAAAAGAGCAGCAAAATGATAATATTTGCGATAAGGGAAACGGTGATAATCAGCGCCGTAAAATTTTTATCACTTTTCGGTTGGTAAGAAGGACTGTTCCCTTTATTCATGTTTTCATGCACCCCGCATTTTACATTCTGTAATCATATGCTTTCATGATAGCATGAAGATTGGTAGACAAACAACAATAGCGAAGTTTTTCACATTCATTTTTATTTGTGGTAAAGTAAAAGTGAAAAATTATACATACTGGAGCGAAATGATGGGACACTATGAAGCACTTTTTTTAGATGTAGACGGAACGATTTTGACACCGGAAGATACGATCCAGCCTTCAACAAAAAAGGCCGTGGTCAAAGCAAAAAAGCACGGCATGGAAGTCTTCCTGGCAACCGGGAGGCCGCTTCATGAAATTTCGTGGCTGATGGACGAACTGGAAATCGAATCCGCGATCGGCTATAACGGCACACTTGCTGTCTATAGAGGAAAAAACCTTTTTAAAACGGTAATGGACCCTAAAATTGTCGATAAATTTATTGGCATTGCCGAAAAGCACGGACATGAAGTCGTTTTGTATACGGACCGGCAAAACTTTATCACTTCTTTTGATGTGCCTGAAGTGAAAAGTTTTATAAAAAAAATCCACCTTCGCCAAAACGCCCCTTTTACACCGGCAGTACTTGATCAAGTATTGGGCATTACGCTTGTGAATGTCCGGGGAAACGGCGCCGCATTGTATGCAGATTTGCCCGGCCTGCATTTATCCCAGGTCAACATTGATGGATTCAGGCATTGTTACGACGTTATTCTTGATAAAGTGAATAAAGGCATGGCTGTAGCCAAAACCCTGGATATCCTCGGCATTCCAAAAGAAAAAGCCGTTGCGTTTGGGGACGGCATGAACGATAAAGAAATGCTGGAGGCAGTCGGCGAAAGTTTTGCGATGGCAAACAGCAACCCCGGACTGTTTGCTTATGCAAAACACCGGACGACAAGCGTTACCGAATCCGGTATTTACCATGGTTTGGAAATGCTCGGGGTGATCGATCAAGCATAAGGGGGAGCGTCCGTTTTAGCAGTGAAAAATGAATAAAAAGAGCCGGCAACCCCGGCTTCTTTTATGAAAAATTATCTTGAAGCGCTTTTCGCAAGAGCTGCTCGCACCGTTCCAAATCAGCTTTGACAAGTTTTTTGTACGCTTTTGCTTTTTCCATGTCTTTGATTTTGTATACCACAACCTCTTTTCTTTTTGCCCCGTCCGGTTTTACTTTTATTTTGGTCAAAATTTGCTCCTCATCTTCCAGTTCATGAAGCGCCCGGTAGATTTCGGAATGCTGCGGTTCGAAACCGAGCGGCTTAAATTCTTTTTTCAATTCATCCAAAAGCTGCAGCCCGTACCACCGTCCGTTTTCAATATTGGTGATAATATAAAGTTTTAAAAAGGCGCGCTGTTTGATTAAAAAGCCGGTACTCTCCCTTTGCCGTTTTTCCGCCATGCTACTCACCCCTTTTTCTTCCATTATAGTAAAATGTGCCGGCAGCACACAAAAATTAACACTCGAACGTATGTTATTTTAGCTGTGTAGGTTTTTTGTTTTTTATTATGTTTTTAGCACATTGTGTAATTTTTATAAAATCTGCTCTGAAACCCTTTCATTTCTATAAAATGGAGTCGCGTTTTATATCAACCGTGCATCCGGCTAAGCCGGCAAAAGAATGGTAAAAATTCGTTCATTTTTATCGTGCAAACATTTGGTCAAAAGTTATTTATCTTTTAGCACATAGTGTTATTAAAACAAATTAAACAAAAAAATACCGGTGATTTGCCGGCATTCCGCTTTTCCCAAACAGCACGGGCGCCCTTTCTCAAAATGGGTATTTTTTGCTGCCGTGCTGTTTGCCTTACTCCCCGGAAATTTGTTTTCGCAAAACGTGTTTTAAAACTTTCCCGCTCGCATTTCGTAGAAGCGTCTGTAAAAATTCAATTTCGGCCGGCCATTTATATTTTGCAAGTTTTCCCGAACAATAGGCGAGCACTTTTTCTTCTGTCAATGTTTCGCCTTTTTTCACGACAATATAGGCTTTTGGCACTTCCCCGTATATTTCATGCGGAATTCCGACCACTGCCGCTTCCAAAATTTCCGGCATTTCATACAGCACTTCCTCCACTTCCACCGGATAAACATTTTCGCCTCCACGTATTAACATATCTTTTTTACGGTCAACTAAATACAGAAAGCCGGCTTCATCGAAATAGCCCAAATCTCCGCTGTAAAGCCAACCGTTTTGCAATACCCTCCGCGTTTCTTCTTCATTTTTCAAATATCCTTTCATGACTTGCGGCCCTTTAACGATGATTTCGCCTACTTCCCCGGCGGAAACAGGTGAACCGTCCGCATCTACCACTTGAATTTCCGTTTGCGGCAATGCTTGGCCAACCGAACCTGCCTTTTCCAAAGCAAAACGGTCAGTTAATGTTGAAGCTGCCGGCGCATTTTCGGTCTGGCCGTATAAGTTTTGTACTTTTACTGCCGGAAAACGCGTTTTTAACTGGCGCACACGTTCATACGGCATCGGAGACGCACCATAACAGAACAATCGCAAATAAGACAGGTCAACTTCAGCCATTTTCGGCGTATTGAGAAGGATACTGTACATTGCCGGCACCCCGAAGAAAACAGTAACTTTTTCTTTTTCCATTGTTTCAAGCGTTTTCTCAGGGGAAAATTGTTCTTCTATGATCATGGTGCCACCACGGTAGATGGCCGGAATGCTAAAGACATGGCATGCCGCGCAATGGAATAATGGGGTGACAATATGCACACGGTCTTCCCTGCTTAAATCCATTGCCTCAGACCAGATTTGTGCCGCTGCCCGGACATTTGCGGCAGACAGCATGACGCCTTTTGGCCTGCCGGTTGTGCCGGATGTATAAAAAATCACAGCAGTATCATCTGCCTCTATTTGGGGAGGCATAAAAGCATCCGTATTTTCTCCGGCAATAGTCCGGAATGTGTCTTCCCCGCCGACCATCAAGCGGTCTTGGAATTGATGAAACTCGCGTGGAATTTCATGCAGTATATGAAGCAGGCGGATATCATAGATGAGGGCTTTTGCTTCTGAGTGATGAAAAATATACTGCACTTCGGGTGGTGCCAATTTTGTATTGACAGGCATGGCTGTGAAACCGCCCAGTTGACAGGCATAATAGGCAATGAGCAGCACATCGGAATTATGGAGAAAAAGGGCAATGATGTCTTCCTTTTTGTACCCCTTTTTTTGGAAAAAGCCGGCGACATTTACCGCCTCCCGGTAAAATTGGGCATAAGTCGTTTTCTTTCCCCGGTAAGACGTAATGATATGGTCCGGTTGATGAATGGCATGCCATTTGAGCTGTTGCCCAACAAACATTTTTACTCCTCCTGTTCGAAAAACCCGGTTTTTCCGTTTGCCGCAGTAAAACGCCGGCCGGCTGCGATGATACGCTCCTTTCCACAGCCGGAAACAGCATGTTTTTACTCCAATCTTTCAATGATCGTCGCGTTTGCCATACCGTAACCTTCGCACATCGTTTGCAAGCCGTAACGGCCGTTTGTTCGTTCCAGTTCGTGTATTAGCGTTGTCATGAGCCGCGCCCCGCTTGCGCCAAGCGGATGGCCAAGCGCAATCGCACCGCCGTTCGGGTTCAGTTTTTCCGGACTGGCGCCGGTTTCTAAAAGCCAGGCAAGCGGTACGGAAGCAAATGCCTCGTTCACTTCAAATACATCGATGTCATCAATCGAAAGCCCCGCCTGACATAACACTTTTTCCGTAGCCGGGATCACCCCTGTCAGCATCAGTGTCGGATCAGACCCAACAACGGTCCGGGCGAGAATTCGGAACCGCGGCTTCAGGCCAAGTGCCTCTGCTTTTGTGCGGGACATGATTAAAACGGCAGCTGCCCCGTCGCTAATCTGGCTCGCATTACCTGCCGTGATACGCCCGTCTTCCTGAAAAGCCGGTTTCAGCGCGGACAATTTCTGAATCGATGTATCTGAACGCGGGCCTTCATCTTTCACAACTGTCACGGTCTTGCCATCAGGCTGTTCCGCTTCAACCGGCATGATCTCCCTGTCAAAACGCCCTTCTTTTTGCGCCTGCAATGCACGCCTGTGGCTTTCAAGCGCATAGTGGTCCATCTTTTCACGGCTAATGCCCCACTTTTCCGCAATCAAGTCTGCGGACAGCCCCTGATGGATCATGTTGTATTTTGCAGTGAGCAACTTGCTGAATGCGGCGCCGTTCCTGTTGGAGCCGATCGGAACGCGCGACATGCTCTCAACCCCGCCTGCAATCACCACATCCATATCGCCGGAGAGAACCGCCTGAGCTGCAAAATGCACCGCCTGCTGACTGGATCCGCACTGGCGGTCAATGGTAACGCCGGGCACTTCAATCGGAAATCCTGCGATCAACGTTGCCTGCCGCGCAATATCAGACGCCTGTTCCCCGACCTGGGAAACACAGCCCATGATCACATCTTCCACCATATCCGGAGATATCCCCGCCCGTTCGACCACTTCCTGTAAAACTTTCGCCGCCAGCTCTTCTGCCCGGATCCCGCTTAATAATCCATTCCGCTTTCCAACGGGTGTCCGAACCGCTTCTATAATGACCGCTTCCCGCATCCGCATTCCCCTCACCATAAAAATTTTCCATTCATCTTATACCCTGCGTTTTTAAACTGCGATTCCGCTTGTAAACCCGTATTTCCTGTCTTAGTCTCGCATTTGCACGGGACTCTTTTGAAAATGGTGCCCGGCCCGGACTGTTTTTATCGACCCGTTAAGCAACCGGCCCAATCCGCCTTGCGCGTGCGATTTTGAGATGTTTCCCGTGCCTGCCTGCCAGGCGGATTTTTCCATCATCAGCTTCACATTACTTCGGCTGCATCCGGATCGCACCGTCAAGTCGGATCGTTTCCCCGTTCAGCATCGGATTCAAGACAATACTTTGGACAAGCTGCGCATACTCTGCCGGCCGTCCGAGACGGGGAGGAAACGGTGTCATCTTGCCAAGCGCATCCCTTGCTTTTTCTGGCAAAGAAGCGAAAAGCGGCGTTTCAAATACACCCGGTGCAATCGTGACAACACGAATGCCAAGGCTGGCAAGATCCCTGGCAACCGGAAGCGTCATCCCGACAATGCCGCCTTTTGACGCGCTGTAGGCTGCCTGCCCGATCTGCCCTTCAAAAGCGGCAACCGAGGCTGTATTAATGATCACTCCTCTTTCCCCTTCTTCGTTCGGGCTGTTCTGTGCCATTTTTTCAGCGGTAAGCCGGATCACATTAAACGTGCCAATCAGATTCACCTCAATCACTTTCCGAAAAGAGGCAAGATCATGTACGCCGCTTTTGCCGTATGTTTTTTTCGCCGCTCCGATGCCGGCACAATTTACCAGTATGTTAACGCTTTCAATTTGTTCTAGCGCATCTTGAACACTTTTCTCATCCGTTACATCCGTTTTGAAAAAACGAACCCGCCCTTTTAGTTCCTGCTCCAATTTTGCTCCTTTTTCCTGTTGAAGGTCAAAAACAACCGCCTTCGCGCCCGTTTCCACCAATTTCCTTACCGTTGCTTCCCCGAGCCCTGATGCCCCGCCGGTTACAATGGCTGTGCTGTTTTCCAGATTCATTTGACTAAACCCCTCTCCCATGAAGATCTGTTCCGTATCTAAAATACTAAATGTTTGTATTTTCACTGTCAACCGAAAAAAAACCGCTCAAAAAGCGGTTTTAATGTTCCAGCAAAAGGTTGACGGGAACGCTCATCTTTTTATCCGGATGATCAAGGGTATGCACCGTTGCTGTTTCTTCCTGCCGGTCAACATGCTCGATGTAAATCCTTTCCCCGTTCAAAGTGACCGTCACCATTTCTGGCACATTCATAATTTCCTGCGCACGTCTTGCATCCATACCAAAACCTCCGTTTCTTTTTACAATTAAAGTATGGATAGGGGAGTGTGAAACTATACCGGTATTTAAACATCCACCCCTTCCTGTTAAAATAAAACAAAGAACAGAAACGGAGATGATGGAGATGAAGTCTTTTAAAATCGTACTTGGCGATATTACAAAAGTCAAAACGGATGCCATCGTAAATGCGGCGAATACAACACTGCTCGGCGGCGGTGGTGTGGACGGGGCCATCCATAGAGCAGCAGGGCCCGAGCTCCTTGAGGAATGCCGGAAATTGAACGGATGCCCGACCGGCGAAGCAAAAATGACGAAAGGATACCGGCTGCCGGCAAAATACGTCATTCATACGCCCGGCCCCGTCTGGCAGGGAGGCGGCCATCATGAAGCCGAATTATTGGAAAACAGTTACCAAAACAGCCTGCGCCTCGCTGAATCGAAAGGACTGCGAACGGTTGCTTTTCCTTCCATCAGCACCGGTGTATACCATTTCCCGCTGGATGCGGCTGCCCGGATCGCTGTCCGCACCATTTGTACATTCCTTGAAACTTCCGACTCGGTGCAGGAAGTGTGGATGGTGTGTTTTGACGAGCGGACAAAACAAGCGTACGAAAAAGCAACAACAGAATGGAAAAGCATTTCATATGATAGCGAAAAATCGGGCAATAAAGTGACAATCCTGGTAAATTGAGGTTTCGCACAGCATGCCGGCTTTTTTGCCCGGGCCGGTACGTGCTGGAAAACCGGGAAGCAGAGACATTTTTACAGATGTTTCGCAGCTGCCGCCGTTTTTCCACATCCATGCCGCTTCACCGGGAAACTTACTTTGTCCTCCCGCTGGATCCCCGGGCCCGGGGTCTTCTGTTTTAGGAATCTGCAGCAGCTTCCAATTCGGAAAGGTTCTTGTATTTTCTGGCCCGGTCGATCTTGCTTTTTCGAATATGAAACTGTTTAACAGCGTATTGCCGCATTATATCCGGCTCGAATACAATCTGCGATTCAAAATTTGACTGTTCCCGTTGTAAAACCGCCAGTCCGACAAGGTATTCGACAACGCCGTAAGCATGCATCCACAACTCATCCATATAGTCATGGAACAATTTAAACCTTTCCTCATTTCCAACTACAAGCCGCTGTATCGTATAAATGCCAAACTGGATATGCCTGCCTTCATCCATATTTAAATAATCAATGCCCTGTAAAATGCCCGGGAACAAGCCGGCTTTTTTATAAATCTGCCTGAACGAATAATAACCGGATTCCGCAAGCACGCCTTCCACAATCATATTGTAAACCGTCGCCGCACGGATGACCGCTTCAGGCGAATCGTCTGTATACAGGCGCTCCATTGCTTCGGGCAGCGCTTCGTAAAAAATCCGCTTGTAGCTGTCATTATGGTAGGCCGATAAATCAAGATCGCCGACGCCCACTGCCTGCTGCCAGCGCGAAAACATTTCCGTATGTTTGGCTTCATCGTGCAAAAAGGTGGTCAAAAACATCGTGTCTTCAAGCCGGCCCTGTCTTGCCATCGCATGGAGCATCGGCAAAATATCGAGCGTAACCGCTTCTTCCCCGGCTGAAAAAGAGGAAATAAGCGGTAACGATGCTATCCTCTCTTCCTCCCTTAATTGGAGAAAATCTTCCCGGTCTTGGCTGAAATCAATGTCAGCCGGATTCCACCCGCCGTTCCGCTTTGCTTTTTCATAAAGCTTATACATCGGGTCATTCCAGTTGATTTGACCCTCAACGGTTTGAAAACGTTCATGCGCCATCTTTTCATCTCCTTGTCAGGTGCGCCATGCCGGAACGGTCCTGTCGTGCCTCTAACCGGCAGGCATGGTGCTCGGTTTATCAGCTTCCGCCAAAAAATCCGGTCAACTTCTGTGCCGGCACACCCAAGCGAGCGGGAATCCCTTGCCACACCAGGGGTTTCCCTTTTTCAAAACGGATCCCAGGAGCGGTGTTGTAAAGGGCTTTCGCTTCTTTTGTTTCCATCAGGAAGCGTTATATGCTGACAAAACGTCCTGCAACCGCAAAGCCAGCCCCATATCCCCTTTCAGCCGGAGTTTGCCGGTTAAAAAAGCCGTCGTGCCGTTCATTTTGCCTTGCACCAGTTTTTTAAAGTCAGCGGATGACATGGAGAGCGTACAATTCGGATCCTCCGCTTCCCCCGCCCCAGCGTAACTGCCTTCCGGACGCATAACGACATGGTAAGTCCCTTCTTCTTCCCCACTTAAATTAAACTGGTATACCGCGTTCATTCCTTGTGACCGGGAAGGATCTTTCTTTAAGGCAGCATCAATTGTTTGAAAAATTTCGTCAACGGTTTCCATGCGGTTCCTCCTTGTTGTAAAAGTGGCTTTCACAACTAATTATATATTCCGAACCTTTCAAGGCCAATTCCTATATATGTAGGGAAATCGGAAGCCCGGTTTTCTGCTTGCCCTATATTTATCGCCCGTCTAAAGCCATACCTTCTGCGCAAACTTGAACAACCGGTTTTTGGTTTACCGGCTGCACGTCTTTTCCTTCGGCGCAAAAAAATCATCTGCCTCTTAAGCTGAAGCAGATGCGAGCTGATCAGGGCAAAAAATATAAAATTTGTCCATTCACCAGTCGGCTCGATATTTTTCCGGCAAATTCCAGATAAAGACATCTTGTAATTGTTGCCATAAACGGAGCGAAAAATTGCTTTATTGCCATATCCCCATAAGTATCCCGGCAGATTTGCGCCGCTGTTTTCTCTCCTTCTTGAAGCGACATGACAATTTGCTTGAGTCTATGCTCATGGCGCATCCGGATGCTCTCCGCCCGCGCCTTTACATCCTCAATTAGCCCGCCGTGCCCCGGAAGCGCCACTTTGACAGGCAGGTCTTTAATCCGGTCAAGCGAATCAAAATAATCCCCAAGCGGGTTTTTGTCGTTCTCAGACCAGGCGGCAACAATGGGGGACAAGTCTTTTAACACATGGTCTCCGAGCACCAGAATTTGCTTTTTGCGATTGTAAAAACAAAAATGGTCCGGCGCATGGCCAGGCGTCCGGATCGCTTCGTAAGGATCATCACCGAGCAGAACCTGTTCGCCATTTTTAAAAAGGCCGTCCGGTTCAAAATCATATTTCGGGATCTCACGTGCAAAATTCCGTTTCGGCAAAGTCGGCCCGCCATGCTTTTGCAAAACCGCTTCGTATTTATCATGTGAAACGGCAAAACGGGCCTTTGTTTCCTGCATGGTCTGAAAGCTTAAATCGGACATGAAAACAGGTACACTGTATTTTTCTTTCAGCCATTTCGCAAGCCCGAGATGGTCGGGATGCGAATGTGTCAGCACAATTTTTTCAATGGGAAAAACCGATGCCAGCACTTTGTTCCATGTTTCCTTCGCCGTTTCATGGAAGTCCCCGGTATCCACAATCGTGTACCCTTTTTTTCCTTTAAAAAGATAGCAATTGACCTCCCGCATGCCGAATGGAAAACGGACGACCAGTTTCCATACATTTTCCGCCACTTTCGTGAAGTCGCATGAATCCTTTTTCTCTGTAAAACTTGCCAAATCCATCCCCTCCTACCATAAGCATAACTTTTCGGAGGAACTGGGGCAAACTTTTTCACTTTTTTTAATCGTATGCATGATGCCGCCAATCAGGCAGATGGTGCCATAAGTACCTGCCTTTTTGGGCTGGGCTCAACTGTCCCGCAAAATCACCTGTTCGATCGGTTCTTTTGCAAATTCAATGCCGTTTTCGCGGAACAGCCGGACGATCACATGGCGCATTTCATTTTCAATCTCATCTTTCTGGTTGCCCGGCAAAAGCGGGATCTCTACAAGAAAATCAAAGCTATGGTTCCGCAACCGGATCAACTTTACAGACGCTATCGTATCCGGTGCGAGACCATGATCTGCTTCTTTTACTGTTTCAAAAGCCTCGTGCAATAGCTTTTCCACCTTTTTTGTATCCATTTCGGAACTGACGCTGACCTGAATAGAAGCAGAAGGCTTTTCCGTCGTCCGGTTTTTAATGACCTGTTCAATAAAATATTGATTTGGAACAATCAGCGTACCGCTTTTATCGAGCCGGACCGTTGTAGAGCGGAGATTGATTTTCTCCACTCTGCCGGTTTCCTCATTGATTTCAACCGTTTCACCGACTTCAATCGGGCGTTCAAATAAAATGATGATCCCGGATACGAAGTTTGCCGCGATGTTGCGCATGCCAAAGCCGAGCCCGATCCCGATTACGCTTAAAACCGCCCCAAGTGCAGACAGGTCAAGGCCGACCGTTGTAAAGCTGATACAAAGTGCAGCAATCATGACGGTATAATAAATGAGGCGGTTAAACGTATACCCGAGTCCTCGGTCAACGTGATAATGGTCATAAACGGTTGAAAGCACATATTTTGTCAGAAGCTTCACAAGCCTGTGCGCGAGCGTGACAATCATTAAAGCAACAATCAGCAAAAACGGCGTGACATCGAGCCCGCCTTTGGAATAAAGCGGGTAAAACAACCACCTGTTATCGGAGAAATCAAACAGGAAGATCAAAAGTACACCGTATAAACAAGCCCAGTTTGTAATTGAATAAACCGCTGGCTCGACCGTTTTTTGCAGCCGGCGGTTCCTTTTTGCAAGCACGGATACCGTCCACTTCAACAGCTTGCCGGCAACAAGCAAAACGACCGTATCAAGCGCAAAACGAAAAAGATGAATGTCCGAGAATTCTTTCCATACTGTATCCAACAACATAACCACCCGGTTCCAAGATGATATTTTTTCTATACCCTGAAACCGGGCATTCAATCGTTACAAGCCGTATTTCCGCAGTTTTCTGTAAAATGTGCTGCGCGGAATATCCAGCATTTTCGCCGCTGCCGCCGCATTTCCTTTCGTATGTTTCAAAGCTTCCAGTATCATATCGCGCTCAATCGCTTCCCGCGGGTTCAGCGTCGTGACCTGTTTTTCCATGCCGTTAAGCCCGGTCTCTCCGGAAACATATTCGTCCACATACCGTTCCGCTTCTTCTTCACCGGCCACAGCAAGCAGTCGGACGTTTTCAATCACATTCATCAGTTCACGGATATTGCCGGGCCAATGATAATCCTGCATTTTCTTCATAACCGCCGGCGGGATTTCGACGTCTTGATTTTTCTTTCTGCTGATATACTGAATCAAAGCAGGCAAGTCTTCTTTTCTTTCGCGCAAAGCAGGAAGGCGGACGGGAAAAACATACAGGCGGTAAAACAAATCTTCACGGAACTTCCCTTCTTTGACGAGCTTCGGTAAATCCTTGTGGGTCGCGGCAATAATCCGGACGTCCACACTTACTTCTTTTGCAGAACCGACCGGCACGACTTTTCTTTCCTGCAGGACGCGGAGCAACGCCGTTTGCATGGCAGACGGCAGCTCGGCCACTTCGTCAAGAAATAAGGTGCCGCCATGGGCCTGCTCGAATTTTCCTTTATGGCCACCCCGTTTTGCGCCGGTAAAAGCCCCGTCGGCATAACCGAAAAACTCGCTTTCCATTAATTCTTTCGGCACAGCCCCGCAATTGACGGCAATAAACGGGCCGTTTTTCCGGCTGCTGTTTTCATGGATGGCTCGTGCGACCAGCTCCTTTCCAGTTCCGGTCTCACCCGTGATAAAACAAGTGGTATCGGAAAGGGAAGCAATCCGGGCTTTGCGCAACGTTTCCTGAAAACTTCTACTTATACCGGTGACGCCACGGAAGACGAACTTTTCTTTTTGAAGAAGGGTGCCGGAAAGATTTTTATTTTCAGACAAAAAGAAACAGGTGCCGATTTTTTCCCGGCTGGAAGGCAATGGAATGGATTGGTTCACAATGGTATCCGTTTGGGAGGTCATTTCTTCAATCGTTCTACCAAAATAATCCGGCATTTTCTTCCGAAGCGGCCGGCTTGCCGCAACGGCTTTTCCTTCTTCATCCGTAATGACGAGTAACCGGTCCCCGTACTGGTCCGAAAGTTCAACAGCTTTTTGGATGAAACGTTCATGCCGGCTTTTTGCCATGCGTACGATTTCCTGCTCTACTGTATAAGCCAGCGATGAAACCATGGCGAGCATGAAAGGGTGGGATTCGGTATATGGACATGTTAAGTCCATGACGCCAACAAGATTCCTTTGGCTGTCGTAAACCGGCGCGGCTGCACAGCTCCACTGGTGGGAGGCAACCGAAAAATGCTCAGGGCCGTTCACCATCACGGCTTCCCCTGTCTCAAGCGTAGTGCCGATCGCATTCG
Source organism: Weizmannia sp. CD-2023 (assembly GCF_036225245.1). Classification (NCBI taxonomy): domain Bacteria; kingdom Bacillati; phylum Bacillota; class Bacilli; order Caryophanales; family Bacillaceae; genus Heyndrickxia; species Weizmannia sp. CD-2023. The sequence continues at coordinate 3,924 of NZ_JARTJQ010000086.1, read as the reverse complement.
TGCCGACCCGCTCTTCCGTCCAGCAAACCCCTTCGACAAAATTAATTTTTTGCGCTTCAAAAATGGTTTTCCGGTTTCCTGATACGGACAGCACATGCCCGCAAGGATCAATCAGGAGCGCCATCATGCCGGCTTCCTGAAACACAGGCTCCATCTTTTTCACATGGCGTTCGGCAATATTTAAAAAATCTTTATGCCTTTCCCGGTGTGCCAATAGTTTTTCAACAGGCAGGATATGCTGCCCTTTCCGCAAATACGGGTTCACATCCCGTTTTTTACAGCGGTACCACGATTCAGCGATTCGGTTGTTGATTCTCTCGGGATCCAATGTCCCTTCCTGCACAAACTTTTTCCACGTATTCCAATAACATACAGCCATCTTTCATCCCTCCGACTCATCATAGAAAATTGCGCATCAGGAAGAAAGTCGTGATGTTCTTTTCTATTATAATCGAATACGGAAAGCGTTTTCAATATGTAGACAGGGCTTATGAATATTCCCGGCAGTCTGAGAGACTGCCGGGAATGATTATACGTGCACCGGATGCCCCTGTGCATTTAAAACGGCTTCATGGATGGCTTCTGAGACGGTCGGATGAGCGGCAATCAAGCGCTCAAGCAGATCAGCCGTCATTTCCCCGTTCAGCATCAATACCCCCTGCCCGACCAGTTCTGTTGCATGCGGGCCGCAAATGGACAAGCCGACCACCTCTTCGTATTCCGGCTCGATGATGACTTTCACTTTCCCAACCTGTTCCCCGCTGATCATCGCTTTTCCGTTTGCCGAAAACGGAAATTCGCCGATCCGAACAGCGCCGTACATTTCTTTCGCCTGCTTTTCGGTGAGGCCGGTGCCGGCAATTTCCGGAAACGTATAAATGCAGCGGGGAACGGCTTTGTAATCCGCACTTGCCTCCATTCCGCATGCATTGAGCGCCGCCACTTTTCCTTCATGAAAAGCGACATGTGCAAGTTGGATGCCGCCAATACAATCGCCGCAGGCATAAATATGGGGGATGTTCGTCTGCATCTTTTCATTGACTTTTATGCCCGATTTTTCATACGCCACCCCGGCATTTTCGAGGCCGATCCCGTTGACAGACGGTTTCCGGCCGATTGAAACAAGCACGTATTCCCCGTAAATCTCGCGCGTTTCCCCTTCCTGCTCAATCAGCGCGCATTTCTTATCACGGTCCAGTTTTTTTACGGCAGCAGATGTATAAATGTCCCCCCCGTCTTTTTCAAGCTGCTCTTTTAAAATATTCGCGATATCCGCATCTTCCCCCGGCAAAATATGTGGGGCCATCTCTATGATCGACACTTTTGTCCCAAGCCGGCTGTAAATGCTCGCAAACTCGCAACCGATTACCCCGCCGCCGACAATTACGAGCGATGGAGGCAGGCCGGGAAGAGACATGGCCTGCGTGCTGTCGATGATCCAGTTGCCATCAAACGGCGCAAACGGGAGGGAGCTCGGTTCAGACCCTGTTGCGATGATGAACTGGTCCGCTTTTATTTCAACCGTGCCGTTTGCTGTTTCTGCAAGAACAACATGGGGTGACTGGAATGCCGCTTTTCCCTGCACGATTTTGATTTTGTTTTTCTTCATTAAGTATTGAATGCCCTGTACAAGCCGGGAAACGATCGCATTTTTCCTTTCAAGCAGGGAGGACCAGTCAATGGACACCGCTTCCTTGTTCACCCGGATCCCGAATTTGTCCGCTTCCCGGATGTCCCGGTAGCGCCCTGCACTTTCCAAAAGCGTCTTGGTCGGCATGCACCCTTCATTTAAGCATGTACCGCCGAGTGTCGCCTGTTCAAATAAAATGACATCCGCACCCTGCTGTGCTGCTGTAATGGCAGCGACGTAGCCCGCAGGCCCGCCGCCTAAAATCCCGATGGTTTCCATCCTGATCCCTTCTTTCCTACAAAAGCATCGTAACCGGTTCTTCCAAATATTGCTTGACCGTTTGCAGGAAGGCCGCTGCCGGCGCCCCGTCGAGCACGCGGTGGTCAAACGTCAGGCTGAGCGGCAGCCGGCTCCTTTTTTCAATTTTGTCCCCGATAAAAACAGCTTCATCCGAAACGACACCGACACCCAATATTCCGGCTTCCGGCGGGTTCAAAATAGGCGTAAAAAATTCGACGCCGCTTGCACCCAGGCTTGAAATGGTAAAAGTGGACCCTTGCATCTCATCTGCCGGCAGTTTCCCGGATCTTGCTGCCGCTGTTTTTTCTTTGATTTCTTTTGCCAAGTCGATCAGCGATTTGCTTTCGGCGTTGCGAATGACCGGGACAATCAGCCCTTTTTCAACCGCCGTTGCGATGCCCAAATGGATTTCCGGGTAAGTGACAATTGTGTTATCCATAAACGCACTGTTCATTTCCGGATGGTTTTCGAGAGCAAGGATGGCAGCTCTTGCTATAAAATCCGTGATCGTCAGTTTGCTGTCGTACCGTTTTGTGATTGTCTCTTTCACTTGCGTTTTTAGCGCCAATAGTTCCGTGACATCCGCTTTCATCGTGATCGTCAGCTGTGCAGCCGATTGCAGGCTGGCATGCATGCGTTCTGCGATCACTTTGCGCATGCCGGATACCGGTGTGTGCTTCGGTTCTTTTCCTGCCGGCGCCTGGATGAGGCTGTCCTGTTTGCGGCTTTCTTTCTTTGACGCAATTGCCTGTTCCACATCTTCTTTTGTAATCCTGCCCCCTGGCCCAGTCCCTTTTATATCTTCCGGTTTGATGCCTGCTGCTTCCGCCATTTTCCGCGCGACCGGGGAAATTTTCACGCGCACTTTCCCCGGTTTTTTCGGGAGCGGTGCGGGACGGGCCGCCTTTATTTCTTCTTTTTGTCCTTTTTCTTCCTGCACCGGGGCTGCTGTTGCCGCCACTTCTTCATCCGGGTTTCCAATATAGCAAATCACCGTTCCCGGCGGCACGCCCTTTCCTTCCGGCACATTGATTTTTAATACATTGCCGTCCGCAGGGGACTCGATTTCCATCTCTATTTTTTCCGAACTGATGCTGGCGATCGGGTCGCCTTTTTTAACGGCTTCTCCTTCTGTTTTATTCCATTGTGAAACAGTTCCTTCTTTCATCGCCATCCCAAGTTTGGGCATAATGACTTCAACCGGCATGCCAACCACTCCTTTCTATCTGTCTGTTATTGCCCGACCGGTTCCCCCAAGAGCTCTGATACCGCCTGCACAATTTTCCCGGCGGACGGCAAATACAAATCTTCAAGCGGCGGTGAGAACGGAACCGGCGTGTGCGGTGCCGTGATCCGTTTGATCGGGGCATCCAGATCATCAAACCCTTTATCGGCAACAAGTGCCGCAATATCGGTTGCCACATTGCACCGCGGGTTCGCTTCATCGACCACAATGAGCCGGTTTGTTTTTGCGACCGACTGGAGAATCGTCCCTTCATCAAGCGGCGATAAACTGCGCGGGTCAATCACTTCCGCTTCGATGCCGTCTTTGGCAAGCCGTTCTGCCGCTTCAAGCGCCGTCTGCACCTGTTTGCCAACTGCAACAATGGTGATGTCGCTTCCTTCACGTTTCCTGTCCGCCTTACCGAGCGGAATCGTATAGTAATCTTCGGGCACTTCCCCTTTTATGTTGTAAAGCGTTTTATCTTCAAAAAAGATAACCGGGTCATTGTCTTCGATCGCAGCCAAAAGCAGCCCTTTCGCATCATATGGCGTTGACGGCACGACGACTTTTAAGCCCGGTATCGACGTAAACAGCGCATACAGGCTTTGCGAGTGCTGGGCCGCCGCCCGGAAACCGGCGCCGTGCATCGTCCGGACCGTCACCGGCACTTGCGCCTTGCCGCCGAACATGTACCGGAATTTCGCGCCCTGGTTGAGCACTTCGTCCAGACAGCTGCCGATAAAATCGTTGAACATGAGCTCTGCAATCG
>NZ_JARTJQ010000085.1:0-16893 GCF_036225245.1 Weizmannia sp. CD-2023 | reverse complement strand
TAAGTGGAGGGTAGTTCACACGGAACGGCAATCCGGAATTTGGATTGGCTGGCCATCACCATTAGTCTATACCCGTCCAAAATTTCTATTAACCGGTATGCCCGGAAAAAAGTTGGAAGGCGTTACGGCAGCTCATTCAGGAAAAAGACGGATAATGTGCCCGGCCCGGCGTGCGACCCGATCACGGCGCCGATCGTGTTGATTAAAAATTGTTTTGTGCCGAAACGCGCTTCAATCAGCTGTTTCATTTCTTCCGCAGCCGCTTCATCATCGCCGTGGCAGATGCCGACCAGCTGGTGTTCAAGGTCCGTGCCGCGTTTTTCCATGATATCGAGCATACGGTGCAGCAGTTTTTTCCGCCCGCGGATTTTTTCAATCGGAATGAGCTTCCCGTCTTCTACATCGAGGATCGGTTTAATATTCAGCAGGCCGCCGAAAAATGCGCTTGTTTTCGATAGCCTGCCGCCTCTGGCAAGAAAATCAAGATCGGCGACTGTGAAAATATGCTCCATATGCTTGCTGCGGAATGCGGCATCACGGACGATTTCCTCTTTTCCTGCCCCGTTTTTTCGTAAATCGGCGGCTGCTTTTACAACGAGGCCGTAACCGATCGAAGCACATTTCGTATCGAGTACCGTTAAATCAAGATCGGGACAGGCTTCTTTCACTTGTTCGGCGATCATGGCCGCGGTTTGGTACGTTCCGGACAGCTCGGACGAAAAAGCCAGGTAAATGCCGGTGTCCCCCGATTTGGCAAGATCGGTAAAAAGTTTTTCAAAATATTGCGGTGACGGTTGCGAAGTTTTTGTACCCACCCCCGCACGGATCAAACGGAACACTTCTTTCGGGTCAATGCCGACTAGGTCGTCATAGGATTTGTCCTCTACATAAACGGTCAACGGAATCAAGTGTACATGGTTTTCTTTGAAAAAAGACAGCGGCAAGTCGCTGGCACTGTCAGCAAAAATTTGAATGCCCATCGTTTTCACCCTCACAATCAGTTCTGTCTTTAGTTTACCGATTTTCCTCGTTTTGCACAATTTCCAAAAGAAAATAGCTGCCGGGTTTCGGCAGCTATTCCAATTTTCCAAGTTCCTGTTGCATATCGCGCAGCTGTGCTTTTTCTGCAAGTGTCGTGTTGGCATATGCACTGGATAAAGCATTTTTCGCTTTTTGAACCATTTCATTCTTTTCTTGTTCCGTTCCGAAAGCAGCCGTCTCTTTCGCCAGTTCGACAAATTGCCTGGCCTCTTGAAACAGTCGGTTCGCCATTATAAAATGCCTCCCGGAATGCCTTCTTCGCTCCTGTTCGCTTCTGCTTCGGCCAATGTGGAGTGATACGGGAAACGCTCGCTATACTTCTTCACTGCATCTTTTCCCTGATGGACAAAACGTTTCGATTTGCTGCTTCTGCCCAAACGAAACACCGCCTTTACGGGAAGGGTGCACGGGGGTGCCGCGCCCGTTTATAGTGTTGGAATTCCCGGCGCTGATTATGCGTTTTTCATGAGATGGCTTTCAAATTCAGCGCTTCTTCAAGAAAAATGCCAATGCCGTCTTCCGTATTGGAAAGGGTGATTTCATTTGCGATTGTTTTTAAGGCCGGAATGGCATTTCCCATCGCAACCCCCGTCCCCGCGTATTCAATCATTTCCAGGTCGTTGTCTTCATCCCCGAAGGCAATGATCCTTTCTTTCGGAATCCCGTATGCGTCGGCGACTTTTTTCACGCCGGCCGCTTTATTCAGCCCGGCTTTAATGATCTCGATGATATGCCACGGAGCCCCCCAACGCCTGTGGTCGATCACTTCGGCATGGACGTCGCTTAAGTAGCTGCGGATCGACGGCACGTCTTCCTTTGCTGCATGGATCAGCATGGACGTTGGTTCATCTCTTAAAAAGCGCATTAAATTTCCGGTTGTGACATGCGGGTTTCCAATTTGAAAAATATTGAGCAGTTTTTCGTCGTGATAATGGAGGTACACCTCATCTTTCACTTCTGCTACAATATTATACAGCCGGAAATCGCCACATGTTTCAACGATCGATTTTGCTACTTGAAGCGGCATCGGTTCATGATAGATGCCAAAGCCCGTATTTTTCGGATGGTGGACAAAAGCGCCGTTAAAATTGACAATCGGCGTATCGAGTCCAAGTTCTTCATAATACGGCTGGCTGGAGCGGAAAGGGCGGCCGGTAGAGATGATGACCTTATGGCCGGCTTTGATTGTTTTTTGCAGAACGGATTTTGTTTTCGGGGAGATGGTCTTTTCATCATTTAACAATGTGCCGTCAAGATCCAATGCAATTAAATAAGGTTGAGGCATTTGAATTTCTCCTTTTTCTCGAAATGATTCAGTTTACATGCAATTTTCGTGATGATCCATTATACTAAATAATATAACATTTTCCCAGCTTAAAAACCTGCTGTAAAGCATTTTTATCTTGCATACCGTTTTGTTATGATAGTTACGGAGGAGGTTTGAAAACCATGGATGAAGCATTGAAAGAAAACATTATGGGCGCGCTTGAACAAGTGATTGACCCGGAAATTGGCATAGATATTGTAAACCTCGGGCTTGTGTATGATCTCGACCTAGATGAGGAAGGCTGCCTGACGGTGACCATGACCCTGACCGCAATGGGCTGCCCGCTCGCGGGAATTCTCGTTGACCAGGTGCAAATGGCGGTACAGGACATTCCTGAAGTGAAGGACACCCATGTCAATATCGTCTGGAACCCGCCGTGGACAAAAGACCGCATGTCGCGTTATGCCAAAATTGCGCTCGGAATTAACTGATTAAACAGCCCCCTCTTCGCCGTTGTATTTTTTGGCTGGAAAAAATAAGCGCTCATGCTTTAACAAGATCAGCCCAAACTAATGCTGACGATAAAAAAAGGGGGCGTTACTTTGGGGCAAAGCAACCTGTTTCACCCCGGAAGCAAAGCACCGAATAATGGGGTTTATGTAGAAGTTGGCGAAAATGGCGACCCGGTCGTAAACCCGAAAAGCGCCCATCTCCACAGAGGCGACCGCTTTCCGGAAACAACGAACGATGCCCGCCATTGGAGGCGCAAACGCAAACCTTAAAATCAAAACGGGGAGAAATCCCCGTTTTTTTGCTGCCGTCAAAGGAAAAACGGTAAAATAAGGACAGGTGCCCGCGCCGCGTTAAACGGTACGCGCCATTCGGAGGTGGAATGGATGGATATCAACCGCATGACTTTTACGGTACAGGAAGGGTTGGCGGAAGCCCAGCAGCTGGCCGCTCAAAAACATCACCCGGAACTCGATATTGCCCATTTATGGAAAACGTTAATGGAAAAGCCGGACAGCCTGCTTCCTGAGATATATAACGGCCTTGGCTTAAGCAAGGAAGAAATTGGAAAAATAGCAGATGGGATTCTCGCGAAAAAGCCGGAAGTGACCGGGCAAAGCGCGCCGTATTTGTCTGCGGCGCTGATCGAGCTGTTCAGACTCGCGGAAGAAGAAATGCGCGCGCTCCAGGACGAGTACATTTCGGTTGAACATCTGGCCCTTGCTGTCATGGATGTCGAACACGATGACCTGTCCCGGTATTTGAAAAGCAGGATCACGAAACAGCAACTGCTTCAGGTGATCAAAAACATAAGGGGGAATCAAAAAGTGGCCTCGCAAAACCCGGAAGCAACCTACAATGTTTTAAAAAAATACGGCACTGACCTTGTTGAAGCCGTTAAAGCCGGAAAAATCGACCCTGTTATCGGCCGGGATGCGGAAATCCGGAACGTCATCCGGATTTTATCACGGAAAACGAAAAACAACCCTGTTCTGATCGGCGAACCCGGCGTTGGGAAAACGGCCATTGTCGAGGGGCTTGCCCAGCGGATCGTCAGGAAAGATGTCCCGGAAGGCTTAAAAGACAAAACGATTTTTTCACTCGACCTCGGGGCGCTTGTTGCAGGCGCCAAGTTCAGGGGGGAATTTGAAGAACGGCTGAAGGCGGTATTGCAGGAAATTAAAAAAAGCAACGGGCAGATTTTGCTGTTTATCGATGAACTGCACACGATTGTCGGCGCCGGCAAAACAGAAGGGGCAATGGATGCCGGCAATATGCTGAAGCCAATGCTTGCCCGTGGTGAACTGCACTGCATCGGCGCGACGACCCTGAACGAATATCGGCAGTATATTGAAAAAGATGCGGCCCTCGAACGCCGTTTCCAGCAAGTGCTCGTCCAGGAGCCGGATGTGGAGGATACGATTTCGATTTTAAGAGGGTTAAGGGAACGTTTTGAAATCCACCACGGCGTCCGCATCCATGACAAAGCGCTTGTCGCTGCAGCAACATTATCAAACCGTTATATTACCGACCGTTTTTTGCCGGATAAGGCGATCGATCTTGTCGATGAAGCCTGCGCAAACATCCGTGTTGAAATGGATTCTATGCCGACGGAACTCGATGAAGTGACAAGGCGTGTCATGCAGCTGGAAATTGAAGAAGCCGCTTTGCAAAAAGAAACGGATGAAGCAAGCAAAGCCCGCCTTGGCATTTTGCAAAAAGAGCTTGCCAATTTGAAAGAAGAAGCGAACCGGATGCGCGCCAAATGGCAGGCTGAAAAAGCGGAATTGCAAAAAGTACAGGAAAAACGGGAATTGCTTGAAAAATACCGGCGCGATCTTGAAGAAGCGGAAAACCGGTATGATTTGAACAAAGCGGCTGAACTTCGGCATGGCAGGATTCCGGCCGTTGAAAAAGAATTAAAACAGCTCGAACAGCAAATGGCGGAAAAAGAAGGCAGCGGGCGGATTTTGCGCGAAGAAGTCACAGAAGAAGAAATTGCAGCGATTGTCGCGCGCTGGACAGGGATCCCTGTGGCAAAACTTGTGCAAAGCGAACGCGAAAAACTGCTAAAGCTGGAAAGCATTTTACATGAACGCGTCATCGGCCAGGATGAAGCTGTCCGCCTTGTCAGCGACGCGGTTCTAAGAGCCAGAGCCGGCATGAAAGACCCGAACCGCCCGATCGGATCCTTTATTTTTCTCGGCCCTACCGGCGTTGGGAAGACAGAACTTGCCAAAGCACTGGCACAGCATTTATTTGACGATGAAAATCATATGATCCGAATCGACATGAGTGAATATATGGAAAAATTTGCGGTCTCGCGGCTGATCGGGGCGCCACCGGGATATGTCGGCTATGAAGAAGGCGGCCAGCTCACTGAAGCGGTGCGGCGGAAACCGTATTCCGTCATTTTGCTGGATGAAATTGAAAAAGCCCACCCGGAAGTGTTCAATATCTTGCTCCAGGTGCTCGATGACGGCCGTATCACTGATTCACAGGGACGGACGGTTGATTTTAAAAATGCGATCGTGATCATGACGTCAAATATCGGGTCGTCCTATTTGCTCGATATCAAAGGCGATGACATCAGCGAAGAGACGAAAAATGCGGTGATGGCACAGTTGCACGCGTCGTTCCGGCCCGAATTTTTAAACCGGATTGACGATATCATCTTATTCAAGCCGCTCACGCTGGAAAATATGATGGGCATCGTGGATAAAATGATGCACGAATTGGCTGCACGCCTCGCTGAACAATCGGTCGGGCTTCAGCTGTCCGATGAGGCGAAAAAATGGATTGCGGAATCGGCCTATGATCCGGTGTACGGGGCACGGCCGTTGAAAAGGTTTATCCAGCATCAAATTGAAACGAGGCTTGCAAAAGAAATCATTGCGGGAAAGGTGAAGCCGCATCAAACCGTCACGCTTGATGTGAAAGACGGCGCGCTTCAAGTGACAACCGAATCATGATGAAAAAACCGGGAGGCACTTTGAATCAGCGCCTCCCGATTTCCGGTGAGGGGTGTTTTGATTTAATGTTCGGGACTTGTGTTTTTCGGCAATGCTGCATTGACAATAAATGCAGCAGCGGAAATGACAAGCGACATAATGGCCATCGTTTTCATGCTGTAATGCGAGTTTGACATGGCACTGCCAACGTAGCCGAGCATTTGGCTCAGTAAAAACACCCAAAAAATCGTTACGATGTATTTCATACTTTCACCCCGATTGAAAAACACTTTTTAAATCACCCTTTATCTTATCACAGCCGCAGCCATTGGAAAAGGGGAACCCGGTTGCCGCGGATGAAATTTTTCCCGAAGGCTGGAACGAAAAATGGGCACAGCGGCCTTTTGTCCGTTTTGGATCGTCCGGAAGTATCTTTACGGCGGGAAAAGCATATGCTTGAATAAAGATGAATGGAGGGCCGGCCATGAATCAAGCACTTGTCATTGGTGCCGGGGCGTTCTTCGGATTTGAGCTGTGCAAGGCACTGCTTGATGCGGGGTATCCGGTTATAGCGGCTGATCAAGAAACGGATCCCGGGTTTTTGTTGGAAGAAAGATGGATGGAAATCGGAAGAAATGCCAATTTGGATTACCAGCCTCTGAGCCGGTTGTCGCCGGAAAAATGCACATGCTGCATTCCGGTATACGATTATTATGTCCGGGATGCCCGTGAAGATTTACAAGATGCATGCCGCTTTTTAGAACCGTTTAAAGCGCAAATCGAACGTGTGGCACTCATTCTTCCAAACCATCTGGCGGTTGCGGAACAGGCAGAATGGGTTCCCGGCGTGCTTGGCGATTGCGCACGCATTACCTTTTTTGTTCCGGCACTGTTCGGCCCCGGTCAGCCCGGGAGCCTTGCTTTTTCCCAAATGATTAACGGGAATACGGAACCGGACTTGAAATATGACGACAGCGATGCCCTTTTTGCAGCAGATGCCGCAGTGGCCATTGTCTCCGAGCTTGAAAAAGGGGAAACGGGGAAAGCCTTTTATTTAAAAAGCCCTGACGGAAACGGATGGGAGCCTGTCGCCCGGTTTTTAACGCAGGATACAGGCAGCCCCACGCTTCCTTCGTGCAGGCTTGAGGCAAAAGGTGAACTGGAACCGATGATCGTCCGGCCGTCCGTTTCCTGGCAGGCCGCGATTCAACAGCAAATCGCCTGTCAACGGAAGAACAGCTAAAGAACGCTAATCTTCCTTTTCAAAATGGGAAAGCCACTTTTCAAAAACCGGCGTGATTTTCCGGAACAACGGCTTAAACTCCTCGAAAATGCCAACGACTTTGTCAGCTTGATCCAGCAACGCTTCCATATCCACATTCCGGAAAAAAGAAAGGTCAAACAAGCCGCCGTTTATTTCTTCATCTGCTTCTTCCTGTCCGGTCCCGGGCGGCTCTTGCCGCTTTTGCGGGAAAAACATCCGGTCGAAAGGGTGGATTTTTTCATGTTCTTCCATTTTTTCACTTCCTTTCCTTCTTTTTTGCCAGGATGAGGGCGGTCCGGATCTATGATCAGCATATGACAGAAAAACTGAATCGGCTTGCATCAATGGCCCGGATCTTATAGCGGAGGAAAACAAGCACCATGCGATCCGCGCGGCCCCGCCCTATTGGCAGCACGTTTTTTTATCCCGCCATTGTGGGATGGCCCGTATTTTCTTCTATTCGTGACAAGCAAACAGGGCTTTGTTATAATTAGGAGCAGGTCATAATATTGTGCGATAAGGAATTATGCCGCTTTGATTATTTTAGTGAAAGAAGGAATGCAAAATGAATGCTGGCATTATCGGTGTCGGAAAATATAATCCTGAAAAGGTTTTAACAAATGCAGACTTTGAAAAAATGATGGACACGTCGGATGAATGGATCCGGACGAGAACCGGGATTGAAGAACGGCGGATTGCAGCGGATGATATGGAGACTTCCGATATGGCATATGAAGCGGCTGTAAAAGCGGTGAAACATGCAGGCATTTCCGCGGAAGAGCTCGACTTAATCCTTGTTGCGACCGTGACGCCGGATCAGCCGTTTCCGACGGTCTCCAATATTTTGCAGGACCGCCTCGGCGCAAAAAAAGCTGCCGCGATGGATATCAGTGCGGCCTGTTCCGGTTTTATGTACGGGCTTGCGACGGCCAAGCAATTTATTGAGACGAAAACGTATAAATATGTTTTAATTGTAGGTGTTGAGAAATTATCCAAGATCACGAACTGGGAAGACCGCAGTACGGCGGTGCTGTTCGGCGACGGGGCGGGCGCAGCGGTTGTCGGCCCGGTATCGGAAGGCAGGGGCATCCTTGCTTTTGAACTCGGTTCGGACGGTTCAGGCGGAAAATATTTGTATGAAGATAAAAGTGGCCATCTTGTCATGAACGGTCGTGAAGTGTTTAAATTTGCCGTCCGCCAAATGGGCGAATCGAGCGTGCGCGTGATCGAAAAGGCCGGCGTCAGGAAGGAAGACATCGATTTCTTAATTCCGCACCAGGCCAATATCCGAATCATGGAATCTGCGCGGGAAAGGCTCGGCCTGCCGGTGGAAAAAATGTCGAAAACAATCCACAAATACGGGAATACTTCGGCGGCATCCATACCGATTTCATTGGTGGATGAACTGGAAGAAGGAAAGATCAAAGAGGATGACCTCATCCTGATGGTCGGCTTCGGCGGCGGACTGACCTGGGGAGCCGTACTGATCAGATGGGGAAGATAACACGCTTAAATGCAGCATACAGATTGTAAGAAACACGGTCTTCTTATACCAGGAAAAGGAGATGGCATAATGGAAAAAAGAAGAGTGGTTGTTACGGGAATCGGGGCTGTCACGCCGGTCGGAAATGACGCGCGGACAGCCTGGGAAACTGTGCTGGACGGGAAATCCGGCATCGGCCCGCTGACAAGGCTGGATGCGGATCAGTTTCCGGCAAAAGTGGCAGCTGAAGTGAGAGACTTTAACATCGAAGAATTTATTGAACGAAGAGAAGCCCGCAAAATGGACCGTTTTACCCATTATGCGGTTGCATCTGCACTGATGGCGGTAAAAGATGCCGGACTTACGATCAACGAACAAAACGCAACTCGTGTCGGCGTCTGGATCGGTTCCGGAATCGGCGGCATGGAAACATTCGAAAACCAGTTTGAAGTATTCCAAAAGCGCGGATACCGGCGTGTGAGCCCTTTCTTTGTACCGATGATGATTCCGGATATGGCAGCAGGCCAGGTTTCGATCATTCTTGGCGCAAAAGGGATTAACTCCTGCACCGTCACGGCGTGTGCAACGGGAACAAACTCAATCGGGGACGCCTTTAAAGCGATCCAGCGCGGCGATTGCGATGCTATGATTGCAGGCGGGACGGAAGCGCCGATTACAAGAATGTCGTTCGCGGGATTTTGTGCCAATACAGCGCTGTCCACCAATCCGGATCCGGAAACGGCAAGCCGCCCGTTTGATTTAAACCGGGACGGGTTTGTCATCGGCGAAGGCGCCGGCATTTTGGTGCTTGAAGACTTAGAACATGCTTTAAAACGCGGAGCCAAAATTTATGCGGAAGTGGTTGGCTACGGGTCAACCGGGGATGCCTACCATATTACTGCGCCTGCGCCTGGCGGGGAAGGCGGCGCGCGCTCGATGCAAATGGCGCTTGATGATGCTGGCCTTGCCCCGGATGAAATCGGCTATATTAATGCCCATGGGACAAGCACGCCGTATAATGATAAATACGAGACAATGGCGATTAAAGAGGTTTTCGGCGACCATGCTTACAAACTGGCCGTCAGCTCGACAAAATCGATGACAGGCCATCTGCTCGGGGCAGCAGGCAGCGTGGAAGCCATTTTTACTGTGCTTGCGATCAAAGAAGGCATTGTTCCGCCAACCATCAATATTCAAACGCCTGATCCGGAATGCGATTTGGACTATGTTCCGGATAAAGCGCGCAAACAGGAGCTGAACGCAGCGATCAGCAATTCGCTCGGTTTCGGCGGACACAACGCAACCCTTGCTTTTAAAAAATACGAAGCCTGATCCAAAAGGGGTATCCCGGTTAAAATGGGATACCCTTTTTGCATGGAAACGAAACCAAATATTGCGAAACGTTTTTCAAGGATCACGTGCTAGAAAAGCCGAGTCGCGAAAAGGGGATGGAACATCACATGCGGTTCCGATAACGTTTTGGCATGGGGATCAAAGGGTGCGGACAGACTCCCGTGCTGGCGGTTTCAAAAGTGTGATTTTTGCGGGCGGAAAGATGAATTTACAGGGGAAAAAACGCATTCCGGGATGTGCGGCAGTCTGCTCTGGCTTTTGAAAAATTTATTTTCTAAAATCCGGTCTTCCGCAATAAAATAAAGCAAACGGGAGGGGGAACCGGCGATGGGGATCATTCGGACGGATGTGTGGATGGAAGAAGCTTTCTCAAAACCGGAGCTGTTTTTAGAAACAATCAAACAGGGAAGGGAAGATCCGGAAGATTTTTATCGCTACTTGCAGCGTTTCGGCATGTACCGCCCTTCAAGGCAGGCAGAACAGATTTTTACTGCGTTGAAAAAAGCGGATGCCTGGGAGAAAATCGGGGAGTATCATGCAAAATACAAAAAGCTTTGGAACGGGCCAGATCCGGACATTTACATTTTTCCAGCCAGGAATGGAAACGGTTTCAACTTTGGCCGCAGCCGCGGAAAATCGGGCGTAACACTGCCGGGTGCCGTTTTTTTATTTCTTGCACCGGTTCGGGACCGGAAAGAATGGGAAGCGCTGTTTGTCCATGAATACCATCATGCGGCAAGAATGAGCAGGTTGAAAAAACCGCTGCGTGATTATACTTTGCTCGATTCCCTCGTGTTTGAAGGGCTTGCTGAACATGCCGTGCTCGAGTATGTCGGAGAAGAATATGTATCGGAAACATCAAAACGCTATTCCGAAAAACAGAAAAAACATGCGTGGCAACAGTTTTTCAAAAAAAATCTTGCAGCCGGAAAAGAAGAAAAAATTCATGATGACCTTCTTTTCGGCAGAAAATACGTCCCGCCGATGATGGGATATGCGCTCGGATACCATTTGATAGAGAAGTATAAAACGGCCCATTCTTTTTCTACAATAGCAAATCTCGGCCGCCGTTCCGAAATATTTGCAGAAGGAATGTTTACCAACCCGGCGGAATCCTGAATCCATAAAGTGCCAAAAAAAATACAAATATAATTTTAATTGAAAAAGCCATTGCGTTTCTTTTAGTTTTGTAATATTATCTAAACAATAGATTAATAAGATTTTAATCTATTTTCGATGTTTTCTACTTTTAAGAAGGGAGGTTTGCATATTGGAAAAACCGCTGCTTTTGCAAATTGAGGATTTGACTGTTTCTTTCCAAATCCAGGATACATACTATCCGGCAGTCGACCACGTCTCCTTAACCGTCAAAGAAAATGAAGTGGTGGCGATTGTCGGGGAATCCGGCTGCGGAAAAAGCGCCCTTGCCCTGGCCGTAATGGGGCTGCATCCGGAAGAAAAGACAAAAATTGAAGGACGCATTCTCTTTAACGGGCAGGATCTCGTGCCGCTCGGGGCAGGAAAACTGAATGAAATCCGCGGGGCGGAAATGGGCATTATTTTCCAGGATCCATTGACCGCGCTGAATCCGCTGATGACGGTCGGGCGGCAAATAGAGGAAAGCATGGATTACCATACCAGGCTATCCGGTTCCGAAAAGAAAAAGCGGACGCTTGAATTGTTAAACCGGGTCGGGATCCCTTATCCCGAAAGGACGTATAAGCAATACCCGCATGAGCTTTCCGGCGGTATGAGGCAGCGGGTGGTGATTGCCATTGCCATTGCCTGCCAGCCGTCGCTTGTTATTGCGGATGAACCGACAACAGCGCTCGATGTCACGATCCAGGCACAAATTATGGATTTGCTGAAAGATTTGCAGCGCCAGATGAAGACGGGCATTATTTTAATTACCCACGATCTTGGCGTCGTTGCTGAAATGGCCGACAGAGTGGCTGTCATGTATGCAGGCGAAATTGTCGAAATTGCGGATGTTACAACACTCTTCAAAAATCCGTTACATCCTTATACCCGTTCTTTGCTGAATTCAATCCCGTCCGCAACGGAATCGAAAGAAAGGCTGCATGTCATCCAGGGCATCGTTCCTTCACTGAAGAACCTGCCGCGCTCGGGATGCCGCTTTAAGTCAAGGATTGGCTGGATCAGCGACGCGGCGCATGAAGAAATTCCGGTTCTCCGCGAAGTGGAAAACGGCCACTGGGTGCGCTGTACCTGTTATAAACATTTTTATTTCCCGGACGAAAAGAACACGGAGACAGGGGATATGTATCATGCCACTTCTTAAGGTTGAAAATCTGAAAGTCTATTATCCGGTACGGGGCGGGTTTTTCCGCCGGGTGGTCGACCATGTAAAAGCGGTCCATGATATCAGTTTCGAACTGCAGCCTGGAGAAACGTACGGGCTTGTCGGGGAATCGGGCTGCGGCAAAACGACAACGGGCAGGACGATCGTCGGGCTTAACAGGGCAACTGAGGGCAAAATTGTGTTTGAAGGCACCGATTTGGCGCGGCTCAGCCGCAAGGAATTTCAACATTACCGGAAAGATATCCAAATGATCTTCCAGGATCCGTATTCTTCCCTGAATCCGAAAAAGCGCGTGGCGGATATTATTGCCGAACCGATTCGCAATTTTGAGAAACTGCCCCGCGAACAAGAGCGGGAAAAAGTCCGCGAAGTCATGGAAAAAGTCGGCCTGAGCCCGGACTCCATGTTTAAATACCCGCATGAATTTTCAGGCGGGCAGCGCCAGCGGATCGGAATTGCCCGGGCGCTGACATTGAACCCGAAACTGATTATTGCGGATGAGCCGGTCTCCGCCCTTGATGTTTCTGTCCAGGCCCAGGTGCTCAATTTTATGAAAGACATCCAAAAAGAATTCGGGCTCACCTACCTGTTTATCAGCCATGACCTTGGCATTATCCGTCATATGTGCGACCGGATCGGCATCATGTACCGGGGGCGTTTTGTGGAAGAAGGGACGAGCGATGAAATTTACGAGAATCCGCAACATATCTACACAAAACGGCTGCTGTCCGCGATTCCAAACGGAGATCCGGAAAAAAGAACAGCACAAAAACAGTATCGGGAAAAAATCAACAATGAATTCCGGCAGGCTTTCAGGGATTATTTTGACGAGGAAGGGAAGCCGTACCATCTCAAGCCGGTTTCGCCGACCCATTCCGTTGCACTGCCGTAAAGAGGGGGCACAGTTATGATTAAATTTATATTGCGCAGAATTCTCATCATGATCCCTCAATTAATTATTTTGAGTATTTTAATTTTCATGCTTGCAAAGGCCATGCCCGGCGATGCGCTGACCGGCCGGCTGGCGAGCAATCCGAAAATGGATGTCCAGACGCTCCATGAAATGAAAGACAAGTTGGGGCTGAATGATCCGGCTTATGTGCAGTACGCCCGCTGGGTGAAAAGTCTCTTCAAAGGCGATCTCGGCATCTCTTACATCCACCAGCAGCCTGTAACAGAACTGCTTGTCGGACGGTTATGGAACACGATTTTGCTGTCGGCGGTGATTCTGATCCTGACGTATTTGATCGCCATTCCGCTTGGGATCGTGGCCGGGAGATGGACGGATTCATGGGCGGATAAGCTGATAACCGGTTATAACTATCTCAGTTATGCAACCCCGTTGTTTATCTTTGCATTGATTATGCTGTTTGTGTTCGGTTTTGTCCTGTCATGGTTTCCGACAAGCGGCAGCGTCAATATCCAGGCCCGTGACGGCACGTTTGAATATTACATGAGCAAGGCTTACCATCTGATTTTGCCGGCCTTATCCGGATCCCTGCTCGCAACGGTGGGCACGATCCAGTATTTGCGGAATGAAATCATCGATACAAAAATCAAAGATTTTGTAAAAACAGCGCGGGCAAAAGGCGTGCCTGAGTCCAAAGTGTATACGCGCCATATTTTGAGAAACTCGCTTTTACCGATCGCCACTTTTTTCGGTTATGAGATTACCGGATTAATCGGCGGGTCCGTCATTTTGGAATCGATATTCGGTTATCCGGGGATCGGGCAGCTGTTTTTGCAATCCATTATGCAGCGCGATTACAGCGTGGTCACGGCGCTCGTGATGATTTCCGGCGTGGCGACTTTGTTCGGCACATTATTATCAGATATTATTTTAAGCGCTGTGGATCCGCGTATCCGGATTGAGTAACGGGGGGTGAGAGGATGAAAGCAGTCATTTCAACACAACAGCCCGCAACTGCCGAAACAGAAAAAAGCCCGTCCGGATTTTCGATTATCTGGCGGGAACTGATCAAAGATAAAATGGCCGTTATCTCCATGATCGTGCTGGGGCTGATTCTAGTTACAGTTTACGGCATGTCATTGATTTTAAACGAAAATGAGATTGTAAAGGTTGACCTTTTATCCATTTACGCTCCGCCCTCAGCTGAACACTGGCTCGGCACCGATTACGGCGGCCGGGATATATTCGGACAACTGATTATCGGTGCAAAAAATTCGTTTACAATCGGGCTTGCGATCACATTGATTACCGGTGCGATCGGGCTTGCGGTCGGATTAATTGCCGGTTACTTCGGCGGGATCATTGACAATATCATCATGAGAATCATTGACTTTATTCTTGTCCTACCGTTTCTCATGCTCATCATTGTCCTCGTGACAATCGTACCGAAATATAATGTGTTTTCTTTTATTCTCATTATGAGTGCATTCCTTTGGGTCGGAAAAGCGAGGTTGATTCGCTCCAAGACACTGGCGGAAAGGGAACTTGACTATGTCAGTGCTTCCAAGACGCTCGGCACGCCTGACTGGAAAATTATCCTTTTCCAGGTTCTGCCGAATTTGAGCTCGATTATTATCGTGAACTTGACGATTAACTTGGCAAGCAATATTGGCATTGAATCGAGCCTGACCTATCTCGGCTTCGGGTTGCCAGAAAGCACACCGAGCCTTGGGACTTTGGTTAGTTACGCCACAAACCCGGATGTGCTCCAGCATAAATGGTGGATTTGGTTACCTGCATCGCTCCTGATTCTGGTGATGATGCTGTGTATAAATTTTATCGGCCAGGCGTTAAAACGCGCAGCCGATGCAAGACAAAGACAAGGATAAAAAAGAGGGGGCTTAGCAATGAGGAAAAGAAAATGGTCAAGCGTATTCAGTTTGCTGGTGATGCTCGTATTGGTGCTGTCAGCCTGCAACAATTCACCGAGCAGCGGAAGCAAAGAAGACAAGGCAGTGAAGACGGAAGATTTAGCAAGCAAGTTTCCGACTACCGTCAAAAACAATAAAAAAGCCATTGACGGCGGGGTTCTGAATTACGGCATCGTTTCCGATACGCCGATTGAAGGAACATTCAACCTTGCTTTCTACGAAGGGCAGCCGGATTTTGAAGTCATTAAATTTTTTGATGATTCGCTGTTAAAAACAGACAGAAACTATGAAATTACGAATGGCGGCGCCGCCACGTACAAATTGTCCAATGATAACAAGACAATGACGATTAAAATCAAAGACAATGTCAACTGGTCTGATGGAAAGCCGGTAACCGCGGAAGATCTCGAATTTGCATACCTGGTCATCGGCAATAAAGACTATACCGGCGTGCGCTATGGCGATGCTCTGTTTCAAAACATCGTCGGCATGGATGAATACCATAAAGGAAAAGCCAAGAACATTTCCGGTGTTAAAGTGATCGATGATAAAACAATTTCCATTACCTGGAAGAGCGCCAACCCTTCCGAAAAAACGGGCGTCTGGACGACACCGCTTCCGAAACATTACTTAAAAGATGTGCCGATCGCAAAAATGGCGCAGTCGGACAAAATCCGTTTACATCCTTTAGGCTTCGGCCCGTTTAAAGTTAAAAAAGTGGTTCCAGGCGAGTCTGTTGAACTTGTCAGGAATGACCATTACTGGGCAGGAAAACCGAAACTAAAAGGTGTAGTCATCAAAGTGGTCAATCCGAAAGTGGTATTGCAAGCTTTGAAAAAAGGCGAGATTGACTATGCTGCCTTCCCGGTAGACCAATACGAATCCGCTAAAGGCGCGAAAAACTTCCAGCTGCTCGGCACGATCGATCTGGCTTACAGCTATATCGGATTTAAGCTTGGCCACTGGGATGCAAAGAAACAGGAAAACGTCATGGATAACCCGAAATTCCAAAATAAAAAACTGCGCCAGGCGATGGCGTATGCGCTCGATAACAAGTCTGTCGGCGAGAAAATCTACCACGGGTTGCGTTTTCCGGCGACCACTTTAATTCCGCCATCTTTCCCGGAATGGCATGACAAGTCTGCGAAAGGGTACAAATATGATCCAAAAAAAGCAAAGAAACTGCTTGATGAAGCCGGTTATAAAGATGTGGATAAAGACGGGTACCGCGAAGATCCAAACGGCAAAAAATTTGTTATCAATTTCCTTTCCATGAGTGGTGGGGATACAGCCGAGCCGCTGGCAAAATTCTATATGCAATGCTGGAAAGATGTCGGCTTAAATGTGAAGCTTGTAAACGGCCGCCTTGCCGAGTTCAACTCTTTCTATGACATGGTGCAAAAAGATGACCCGAAAGTGGATATCTTTTCGGCTGCTTGGGGAACGGGTACCGATGTGGATCCGTATGGCTTGTACGGGCGGAACGTAATGTTTAACTATACCCACTTTGTCAGCAAGAAAAATGATGAACTGCTGGAAAAAGGACATTCTCCGAAAGCTTTTGACACAGCATACCGCAAAAAGGTTTACAATGAATGGCAGGAGTATATGAATGAGGAAGCGGCAGTCATCCCGACCGTTTACCGCTATCAATTGTATGCAGTGAACAACCGCGTGAAAAACTTGTCCGTATACCCGGATGAGACAGGTACGGATTGGAGCAAGGTAAGCCTTACATCCGAAAAAGCGGACACCCAGGAATAATCAATGAAGGCCCTGCCAAAGGCAGGGCCTTTTTCGTTTCCGGCTTGGCGGGATTGGAGAAGGCGGGGCGTCTTTTGAACGCATATTCCGCACGTA
>NZ_JARTJQ010000084.1:0-123181 GCF_036225245.1 Weizmannia sp. CD-2023 | reverse complement strand
ACCTAAACATTCATCCAGAGGATAATGTGAATTTCCTCTCTTGTCATGCATTAATGAGCGTATAAAGGTCACACTTCCAAATAGAAACTGAATGTTTCTGTTATCACTCCGGCAGTACACCCAGCCCTCCTCTAACTTCTCCTGTTTAATTATTTTATCTAACTCTTCAAATATTTCCCCAACCCATTGTGTAAAAGCCTTCTGCATCAGAAGTTTAAGCTGTTCTTCAAATTCGATAAGACTCTTTGTATCCTTTAATAATCCAGCAATTATTGATATAATATCCATGGGAAGACCTCTCTCTCTAGATGTTCATCTTGAAGTGTACAATTAGATGATAGAGCGTCTTCCCATTTTTTTCCACTCATCTGCCCCTTCGAGTAAAATTTTACACATACCGGAAGGGATACATGCAGGACATCCTGTTTTGTGGTAAACTATAACAATGCGGGCCTGCTCTGCTTTCCATGTACCCTGTCTTATAGTACAATGGCGATAGCAGGTCAAATCCGGTTTGGAAACAGTGAAGATAAGGGGGAGCGATTTATGCCGATTGAAATAAATACGCATTACGGACAAATTGATATATCGAATGAAGTCGTCGCCACAATTGCAGGAGGTGCCGCCATTGACTGTTTCGGCATTGTCGGAATGGCCTCGAAAAATCAAATAAAAGACGGCATTACAGAAATCCTGCGCAAAGAAAACTTCTCGAGGGGCGTTATTGTGCGTCAACAGGATGAAAAAGTGGAAATTGACATGTATATTATTGTGGGCTACGGGACAAAAATTTCCGAAATCGCCCGCAACGTCCAGCAGAAAGTAAAATATACGCTGAATCAAACAGTCGGCTTATCAGTTGACGCCATTAATATTTACGTTCAGGGCGTGCGTGTCGCGAACCCGTAACGAGGAGGAAATTTTGTGGTTACATCACTGGATGGAAAGCGTTTTGCAGAAATGGTCATACAAGGGGCGAACCATCTTGCGGCAAATGCCAAAACGGTTGACGCCCTGAATGTATTCCCTGTCCCTGATGGCGATACGGGAACAAATATGAATTTAACGATGACTTCCGGTGCAAAGGAAGTGCAAAAAAATGTCCAGGCGCATATCGGGTCCGTTGCCGCAAGTTTTGCAAAAGGGCTGCTGATGGGCGCGCGGGGCAATTCGGGCGTGATTTTATCCCAGCTGTTCCGCGGCTTCTCCAAATCGATTGAAACAAAAGCGCATATTTCCGCAAAAGAGTTTGCAGCGGCTTTTCAGGCCGGGATCGAGAGCGCTTTTAAGGCGATCATGAAGCCGGTTGAAGGAACGATTCTCACCGTTGCAAGGGAAGCGGCCAAAAAAGGCGTGCAAACGGCGAAAACCGAAAAGGATCTGGCGGCAGTCATGGAAGCGATCCTCGGGGAAGCGAAAACGACGCTGAGCCGGACGCCGGACATGTTGCCGGTGTTAAAAGAAGTCGGCGTGGTCGACAGCGGCGGCCAGGGGCTTGTTTTTATTTATGAAGGCTTTCTTGCCGAGTTAAAAGGGGAAGAGCTGCCGGATACACCGTCCGTCATGCCGTCAATGGACGAGCTCGTAAACGCCGAACACCATAAGCATGTGCAGGACTTTATGCGTACGGAAGATATCAAATATGGGTACTGCACGGAAATCATGGTCAGGCTCGACCGCTCCAAACCGTCCGCCAAGACATTCTCGGAGGAGCGGTTCCGCAGTGATATGAGCCGTTTCGGGGATTCCCTCCTGGTCATTTCGGATGATGATATCGTGAAAGTCCATGTCCACACTGAGCGCCCGGGTGATGTTTTGAACTACGGCCAGCAATACGGCAGCCTCATTAAGTTAAAAGTGGACAATATGCGCGAGCAGCACAGCGCGATAGTGGGCGAAACGCATCATGCGCTTGTTGGCGAAAACGGAGCGGAACAGGAGAAAAAAGAAAAGAAAGATTACGGTGTGATTACGGTTGCCATGGGGGACGGAATCGCTGCGCTGTTTAAAAGCATCGGCGCCGATGTTGTCATTGAAGGCGGCCAGACGATGAACCCGAGCACCGAGGACATATTGAAAGCCATTGAAGAGGCAAACGCAAAACAAATCATCATTTTACCGAACAATAAAAATATTGTCATGGCAAGCGAGCAGGCAGCGGAACTAGCGGAAGAAAAAGTGGCTATTGTCCCGTCTAAAACCGTGCCGCAGGGAATGGCGGCGCTGCTCGCATTTAACCCCGGACAGCCGTTTGACAAAAACGTCCAAGCAATGGAAGAAGCGCTCGGCCGCGTGAAATCCGGCCAGGTTACCAATGCGGTCAGGGATACGAATATTGACGGCATCTCCATCAAAAAAGGGGATTATATGGGGATTTACGAAGGGAAAATCGTCAAAACGAGTCCTGCCCTGTTGGAAGCATCCGGGCAGCTGCTTTCGCACATGATCGGCGCGGAAGATGAAATTGCCACCGTCATATACGGAAAAGATGTCAGCAAGGAACAGGTAAACGAACTCGTTTCCTATATTGAAACCAACTGGCCGGAGATAGAAATCGAAGTCCATGAAGGCAGGCAGCCGTTATATTCCTTTATTTTGGCAGTGGAATAAGATTGCTTGCCCGCATATTATAAAAAGAGCTTGCTGAATACGAAAAAATGCACCATCCGCTGCTGTTTGTTTTCATCTGTTGCAGCGCTTTCAAGTGCAAAGCTTTCATCCATTCTTTTTTGGTAAAAAGGTTCCAGTTCGGGCGAGCCGGCCGAACCAACCCGGTTTTGCCCGGCAAACTTTAAAATCAGCACAACGGCGGGTGCGGCCTGAAAAACGGGGCGCACCCACCAAGATTGAAATCGCGAAAAAACACAATAATGTGGGTGTGATGCGCAATGAAATATAAAAGTGTTTTTGATATTATCGGCCCGGTGATGATCGGGCCCTCGAGCTCCCATACAGCAGGTGCCGCGCGCATCGGTCGGGTAGCGAGAAGCTTATTCGGCAGGCAGCCACAGTGGGCAGACATCCATTTTTACGGATCGTTCGCGACCACCTATAAAGGTCACGGCACAGACGTTGCCATTGTCGGCGGCCTGCTCGATTTTGACACGGATGATGAACGGATCAAATCTTCTCTTCAGATTGCGGAACAGCACGGACTTTCGGTAAAGTTTTTCGTGGAAAGCGCCGTCACGGATCACCCGAACACGGTAAAGATCCGGATGGGCGACGCATCGGGAGATATGGAACTGACCGGTATCTCAATCGGCGGCGGAAAAATTGAAGTGACAGAACTGAGCGGCTTTGAACTGCATTTATCCGGCCACCATCCGGCTGTGCTCGTCGTTCACCAGGATCGCTACGGGGCGATTGCGGCCGTATCCAATATTTTATCAGCACATGAAATCAATATCGGCCATATGGAAGTATCGCGCAAAGAAGCCGGAAAGATGGCCTTGATGGCTATCGAAGTGGACCAGAATCTCGATGACGCCGTCATTGAAGAGATGAAGCAGCTCCCGAATATTACCCAGGTTGCAAGAGTTGTAGATTAATAGGGAGAAAAAAGCGCAGCTGCTAAGCAGGTGGCGCTTTCTTTTGGCTGTCTTTAAAAAATGTGCGTGCATCCTTGCCTGTGCCAGGAGAAGCAGCATGGATATTGAAGGAGGGAAATTATGTTTCGGAATGTTGCTGAGCTTGTAGAACTGGCCGAACAGCAAAATAAAAAAATCTCGGAAATTATGATAGAGCAAGAAATGGAAGTAACCGGAAAATCGAGGGAAGCCATCATAAAAAAGATGGATGAAAATCTGGCTGTGATGGAAAAAGCAGTTGAAAAAGGGATTGCCGGCGTCCACTCCCACTCAGGGCTTACGGGCGGCGATGCCGTACTGTTGCAAAAATATATTGAAAAAGGCAATTTCTTATCCGGCGCCACCATTTTGGATGCCGTCAGCAAAGCTGTTGCGACAAATGAAGTGAACGCGGCAATGGGAACGATTTGCGCAACGCCGACAGCCGGTTCTGCCGGCGTCGTGCCGGGAACGCTCTTTGCGGTCAAAAACAAACTGCATCCGACGCGTGAAGAAATGGTCCGTTTCTTATTTACAGCCGGCGCATTCGGTTTTGTGGTGGCCAATAATGCGTTTATTTCCGGCGCAGCAGGCGGCTGCCAGGCAGAAGTCGGATCAGCCGCCGGGATGGCTGCCGCGGCTATCGTTGAGATGGCGGACGGCACACCGGATCAATGTGCCCATGCGATGGCCATTACGTTGAAAAATATGATCGGCCTCGTATGCGATCCTGTTGCCGGTCTTGTGGAAGTACCATGCGTGAAACGGAATGCAATGGGGGCGGCCAATGCAATGGTTGCGGCAGATATGGCGCTTGCCGGCATTAAAAGCCGGATCCCTTGCGATGAAGTGATTGATGCGATGTACCGCGTCGGGCAGCAGATGCCGACTGCGCTCAAAGAAACAGCGCGGGGAGGCTTGGCGGATACGCCGACCGCCCGGAAACTGGAAGCCAAAATTTTCGGTATGCCGCTTGATCTGCATGAATAGCCCGCTTGATCTGCCGGTATCCGTTTTAAAAGGGATCGGCGAAGAAACGGAAGCAAGCCTCGGGCAGATGGGGATTTTTACCATCTATGACCTGCTTACTTATTTTCCTTTCCGGTATGAAGATGACCGGCTCAAAGATTTGCGTGAAGTCGGGCATGATGAACGGGTGACGGTGACGGGGAGGGTGCATAGCGAACCCTCCCTCATCTATTATTCAAAAAAACGGTCACGCCTGTCGATGAAAGTGTTCGCAGGCGATTTTCTCATTACGGTTGTCTGTTTTAACCAGCCGTATTTGAAAAAGAAAATCCATGTCCATGATGAGATTACGGTTACCGGAAAATGGGACATGCACCGGCAGACGATTACGGCCCAATCCGTAAAAACAGGCACGGCTGATCAAACGTCCGGATTCGGGCCCGTCTATGCGGTGAAAGGAAAAATGACGGTAAAAACGTTGCGCAAATACATTCAATCCGCCTTTCATGCTTATGGCAGTGAAATCGAAGAGGCGCTCCCGGCAGAAATGCTTGCAAAATATAAATTAATGCCGAAAAAGCAGGCCATGTTTGCGATGCACTTCCCAAAATCGGAACAAGAAGTGAAAATGGCGAGAAGGACCATTGTATACGAAGAGTTTTTGGCTTTTCAGCTGAAGATGCAGGCGTTAAGGAAATTCGAGCGCGAACATTCAAACGGCCGGGCCATCCGCTATGATGTGCGGAAATTAAGACATTTTATCGACTCCTTGCCGTTTTCATTGACGGCCGCCCAGAAAAGAGTGGTAAACGAAATTTGCGCGGACATGAAGTCGCCGTTCCGCATGAACCGTTTACTCCAGGGGGATGTCGGCTCCGGGAAGACGGTCGTTGCTGCGATTGCGCTATACGCTGCGGTGACGGCGGGATTTCAAGGGGCACTGATGGTCCCGACGGAAATTCTCGCCGAGCAGCATGCCGAATCGCTTTGCCAGCTGCTCGAACCGCACGGCGTCCAGGTCGCTTTACTGACGAGCACCGTAAAAGGGAAACGGCGAAAAGCGCTTTTGGAACAGCTTGGAACTGGCGGTATCGATATTTTAATCGGCACGCATGCTTTAATTCAGGAAGATGTGGCATTTTCGCGGCTCGGCCTTGTGATCACAGATGAACAGCACCGGTTCGGGGTTGAGCAAAGACGGATCCTTCGCGAAAAAGGGATGAATCCGGATGTGCTTTTTATGACGGCGACGCCCATTCCGCGGACGCTTGCCATCACCGTGTTCGGCGAAATGGATGTTTCTGTCATTGACCAGATGCCAGCTGGCCGGAAAAAGATTGAAACGTACTGGGTGAAAAACAATCTGTTCGAAAGGGTGCTCGGCTTTATCGAAAAAGAGCTCAAAAAAGGCAGACAGGCGTATGTCATTTGTCCGCTCATCGAGGAATCCGATAAGCTTGACGTCCAGAACGCGATTGATGTGTATGCCATTTTAAACCAATATTTTAATGGCAGGTATACAGCCGGGCTGATGCATGGCAGGCTGCCGGGTGACGAAAAGGAAGCAGTCATGAAAGCGTTCAGCCGCAACGAAATTCAGGTGCTTGTGTCGACAACGGTTGTCGAAGTCGGGGTCAATGTGCCGAATGCGACCATTATGGTCATTTATGATGCCGAACGGTTCGGCCTTGCCCAGCTTCACCAGTTGCGCGGCCGTGTCGGCAGAGGCGATGCGCAATCGTATTGTATTTTGCTCGCCGACCCGAAAACAGAAATCGGCAAAGAGCGGATGAAAATTATGACGGAAACGGACAACGGCTTTGTTTTGAGCGAAAAAGATCTCGAGCTTCGCGGACCCGGCGATTTTTTCGGAAAAAAACAAAGCGGGCTGCCGGAATTTAAAGTGGCCGATATGGTCCATGATTTCCGGGCGCTTGAAACAGCCAGGCAGGATGCGCAGCAATTGATCAGTTCCGATACATTCTGGCATGACCCGGCTTTTTCACACTTGCGGCGCCAGCTTGAAGCATCAGGTGTGCTCGAAGGGGAGAAACTGGACTAAAGGGAGTTTGCGTTTTGCCAGGGCAGCTTTGGCAATTCTTGCAAACTTCCTTTTCTTTCTATATACTACGATTAGTACCAAGTCCTAAAATTTCGGATGGTGTCACCCATGAAAATGAAAAAAAAGGACCGGCAGCAAAGTTTGCAGGAAACCATCAGGCAGAATCCTTTTATCACAGATGAAGAACTGGCGGAAAAATACCATGTCAGCGTGCAGACGATCCGCCTTGACCGGCTGGAGCTTTCCATTCCGGAACTGCGGGAAAGGATCAAAAACGTTGCTGAAAAGCGGTTCGCCAATGAAGTAAGGGCGCTGCCGATCGAAGAAGTCGTCGGGGAAGTGATCGATATCGAATTGGATCGCAGCGCCATCTCTATTTTTGATGTCAAAAAAGAACATGTTTTTAAGCGAAACGCCATCGCCCGCGGGCATCATCTGTTTGCGCAGGCCAACTCGCTTGCCGTTGCCGTTATTGATGATGAACTGGCCCTCACGGCGAAAGCCACCATCCGGTTTTTGCGGTCCGCGAAAATCGGCGACCGCGTCATTGCCAAGGCAAAAGTGGCGAACGTCAATCAGGAAAACGGCAGAACGACTGTGTTTGTTGAAAGCTATGTCGGCCGTGACCTCGTCTTTAAAGGCGAATTTGAAATGTATCGGGATCATGCCGGAAAAGGCGGCAGTGCTTAACTATGCTTCGCGGACAGGTAAACCATTTTCCCGGGGACCGGCAACCCCGGTTGCGGCATGGCCGGGAAAACTTTCGCACGGGAAAAGCTTGATTTTAGAAACGGGGCTGAACAGAATGAAATTAGCAATTGATGCAATGGGCGGGGATTATGCCCCAAAAGAAATTGTACAAGGGATTAACCGGGCTGTAAACGCATTTCCGGACACGGCGTTTATCCTGTTCGGGGACGAAACGCAAATCAGGAAGGAACTGGAAACGTCTGACCGCGTTGCCGTTATCCATACCGATGAGGTAATATCTGGAACAGACGAACCGGTGCGGGCAGTTCGCCGCAAAAAAAATTCTTCCATGGTGCGTATGGCCCAAGCCGTGAAAGACGGGGAAGCGGACGCGTGCATCTCGGCCGGAAATACGGGCGCTCTAATGGCATCCGGTCTCTTTGTGGTTGGCAGGATTGAAGGTATTGAAAGGCCGGCCCTTGCCCCGGTGCTCCCGACAACGGACGGGCGCGGTTTTGTCATGCTCGATCTCGGCGCAAACGCGGAAGCCAAGCCGGAACATTTGCTGCAGTTTGCCATCATGGGCTCGCTGTATGCCGAAAAGGTAAGAGGCTTAAAAAATCCGCGCGTCGGCCTCTTAAATATCGGAACAGAAGAAAAGAAAGGCAATGAATTAACAAAAAAAGCATTTCAACTTTTAAAAGAAACTGATTTGAATTTTACCGGCAATGTTGAAGCCCGCGACTTGCTCGAGGGGGCGGCGGATGTCGTTGTCACAGACGGGTTTACCGGCAATATGGTGCTGAAAACGATTGAAGGTACGGCCGGATCCTTGTTTTCCATGATCAAAAAAGTGTTCATGCACAATCTGAAGACAAAACTGGCCGCTGCGATGATCAAATCAGAACTGTCAGGCCTGAAAAATATCATGGACTACTCGGAATACGGCGGATCGGGTTTAATGGGGCTGAATGCGCCCGTCATTAAAGCACACGGGTCATCAAACGCCAATGCAATTTACAATGCGGTGCGGCAGGCGCGTGAAATGGTACAGTCTGACGTCACCGGCAAAATCAAACACGCAATTCAACAACTTGAACAAAAGTAAGGATGGAGGAAAAGAGATGGGGAAAATAGCATTTGTTTTTCCGGGGCAGGGATCCCAGACGGTTGGCATGGGGCAGTCGGTTGCCGGTGCAAATGAAAAAGCGGCGGCTGTTTTTCAAAAAGCAGATGAAAAGCTTGGGATGGACTTATCCGGGCTCATTCAAAACGGCCCGCTGGACAAACTGACCCGTACCGAAAATGCCCAGCCGGCCCTTTTAACGGTAAGCACTGCGATTTTACAGGTGCTTCAGGAAGCGGGCATCCATGCAGATTTCACAGCCGGGCACAGCCTTGGCGAATATTCGGCGCTTGTGGCAGCTGGCGCTTTGTCTTTTGAAGATGCCGTATATGCGGTACGCAAACGTGGCGAATATATGGATGAAGCATTCCCGAACGGTGCCGGGGCAATGTCCGCCGTGCTCGGGCTTGACCGCGGCGTGCTAGAGGAAGTTGCAGATGAAGTGAGCCGTGAAGGGGAAACGGTCCAGCTCGCGAATTTGAACTGTCCCGGCCAGATAGTCATTTCCGGGACAGCTGCCGGAATTGAGAAAGCGGGCGCCCTTGCCAAGGAAAGAGGGGCGAAACGCGTCCTCCCGCTTCAGGTAAGCGGGCCTTTCCACTCCAAATTGATGGAGCCGGCAGCGGAAAAATATAAGGCGGTTCTTGACGAAATTGCTATCCGGGATGCGGCGGTTCCTGTGATCGCCAATGTTGATGCCGAAGTGGAAACGGGCGCTCAGGACATCAAAGCAAATTGTATCCGCCAGCTCTATTCCCCTGTTTTATGGGAAGATTCTGTCAAAAAAATGATCAGCCTCGGCGTTGATACCTTTATTGAAGTCGGGCCGGGCAAAGTGCTTTCCGGATTAATCCGGAAAATTGACCGCAGCGTAAAAACATATGCCGTCCAGGATATGGAAACCCTGGAAGCTGCGGTTGGCGCGCTGCAAAAATAATGGAGGAGGAGACCGAATGCTTTTAAAAGACAAAGTTGCGCTTGTGACCGGTGCGTCCCGCGGCATCGGCCACGAAATCGCGCTTGCGTTTGCCGCTTCCGGCGCGCATGTTGTGGTCAACTATGCAGGGAATGCTGAAAAAGCGGAAGAAGTGGTAAACGCCGTCCGTTCTTATGGTGTGGAAGCCTTTTCCATCCGGGCTGATGTTTCGAATGAATCGGAAGTGCAGGAAATGTTCAGACAGGTGCTGGAAAAATTCGGCAAACTTGATATATTGGTGAATAACGCCGGCATCACCCGTGATAACCTTTTGATGAGGATGAAAGAAGCAGAATGGGATGCAGTCATCGATACCAATTTAAAAGGGGTCTTCCTGTGCACAAAAGCGGCGGCGCGGCCGATGATGAAGCAGCGGAGCGGCAAAATCATTAATATTGCCTCGGTTGTCGGTATCAGCGGCAACCCCGGTCAGGCCAATTATACCGCTGCCAAAGCCGGCGTCATTGGGCTTACAAAAACGGCGGCGCGTGAGCTGGCAAGCCGCGGTATTACTGTAAACGCCATTGCCCCGGGCATGATTGAAACGGATATGACCGATAAGCTGACGGAAGACATCAAAGAAGGCATGCTGGGCCAAATCCCACTTTCCCGTTTCGGCAAGCCGGAAGATGTAGCAAAGACTGCCCTGTTTTTGGCAAGCAGCAGTTCCGACTACATTACCGGGCAAACGATCCACGTCGATGGCGGAATGGTCATGTAACGGTCGCGGCAAAGCTTGTTTTTAAGTTTCGCTTTATTAATTATAAAAAATCCTCTATAATACCTTGAGGGGAGGTGAACCGCATGGCAGACGTATTAGAGCGTGTGACAAAGATCATCGTTGACCGCCTTGGTGTCGAAGAATCCAAAGTTACACTGGAAGCGAAATTCAAAGAAGATCTTGGCGCTGATTCCCTTGATGTAGTGGAATTGGTGATGGAATTGGAAGATGAATTCGGAATGGAAATTTCTGACGAGGATGCTGAGAAAATTGTAACAGTGGGTGACGCTGTAAATTACATACAAAATCAGCAGTAATCGTCTTCATGTAAAATGTCCCGCCCCATAAAGCGGGACATTTTTCTCTAATCCGGCGTCAATCGTCTCCTGCCTGAGGATGGTAAATGGGCAAAAAAGCGCGATCCCTTTTTGCCTATTTACGACCGCCCGGGTCCTGGGAGATGCCTTTGCGTTCAGCAGTATTTTTCTATATATTTAAGTTAAGTTGAAACTATATCAAGATATCGGGTGGATGAACGATGGGTAAAAAAATAAAATCAGATGAAGAACATGTAGTAAACAAATTCGGCAACCTGCAGGAACAACTCGGGATCCATTTTCAAGACGTAAACCTGCTGAAACAGGCTTTTACGCATTCCTCCTATGTGAACGAGCATCCGGAAAAGCGCAGGCACGACAATGAAAGGCTTGAATTTTTAGGCGACGCCGTCCTGGAACTGACCGTTTCCCATTATTTATTTAATCGGTTCCCGTCGATGAACGAAGGGGAAATGACGAAATTGCGGGCGTCCGTCGTCTGTGAGCCGTCGCTTGTCATTTTTGCCAATGAGCTGCATTTCGGCGAGTATATCCTGCTCGGTAAAGGCGAGGAAATGACCGGCGGCAGAACGCGCCCGGCTCTTTTAGCCGATGTGTTTGAAGCGTTTATCGGCGCGCTTTATTTGGACAAGGGGTTAAAGGCTGTTGTTTCCCTTCTTGAAAAAGTTGTATTCCCGAAAATAGACGAGGGGCTCTTCAGCAGCACGGCGGATTATAAAAGCAAGTTGCAGGAGTACGTCCAAAAAAGAACATCCGGTGTGTTGGAATACACGATTCTCGATGAACGCGGCCCTGCGCATGACAAGGAGTTCATCTCCAGCGTGTCGCTAAACAATAAAGCGCTCGGGACAGGAAAAGGCCGCTCCAAAAAAGAAGCGGAACAGCAGGCTGCGCAAACGGCTTTATCCAATTTGCAGAAAGAAGAAAAAAAGAAGCCGTAAAGAATGGAGGGGGAACGGATTGTTTCTGAAACGTCTCGATGTGATCGGATTTAAGTCATTTGCGGACCGGATTTCCTTTGAATTTGTTCCGGGCGTGACAGCGGTTGTCGGCCCGAACGGCAGCGGCAAAAGCAATGTGATCGACGCCGTCCGCTGGGTGCTCGGTGAACAATCAGCGAAAAGCCTGCGCGGTGGAAAGATGGAAGATGTTATTTTTGCCGGCAGCGATACAAGAAAACCACTGAATTTTGCAGAAGTGACGTTAACGCTTGAAAACGAAGGCCGCGCCCTTCCAATTGATTACCAGGAAGTGAGCGTGACAAGGCGGGTGTACCGTTCAGGGGAAAGCGAGTTTTATATCAATAAACAGCAATGCCGGTTGAAGGATATTGTGGAATTGTTTATGGATTCCGGCCTTGGCAAAGAAGCTTTTTCCATTATCAGCCAGGGGAAAGTGGAAGAAATTTTAAACAGCAAAGCGGAAGAACGCCGCAGCATTTTTGAAGAGGCAGCCGGCGTTTTAAAATATAAGACGCGCAAGAAAAAGGCGGAAGTGAAGCTTGCCGAAACGCAGGATAACTTAAACCGTGTTAGCGACATTCTGTATGAACTGGAAAGCCAGCTTGAGCCGTTGAAAATGCAGGCATCGGTCGCAAAAGATTATCTGGAACAAAAGGAAGCATTGAAAAATTATGAAATTGCCGTTTTGGCGTATGAAATAGAATCATTGCATGGCGAGTGGGAATCGCTTAAATCGCAGCTTGAAGCACACCGGGATAAAGAAGCGGGGCTCTCTTCCGAAATCCGCAAACAGGAAGCACAGCTGGAAGAAAAGCGCAATCAGCTGGACGCGCTCGATGAATCGATTCAAGACTTGCAGAATGTGCTGCTTCAAGCGACAGAAGAGCTGGAAAAACTCGAAGGGCAAAAAGAAGTGCTGAAGGAACGCAAAAAGAACGCCAGCGAGAACAAAGCCCAGCTTGAGAAAAATATAAATGAAGCGGAGAACGCTTTAAAAGAACTGGAAGCCCAAAAGGAAAAGCTTTTGCAAACGGCGGCGGAAAATGAACAAGCCTTATCGTCCCTGAAAGAAAGCGTGAAAGAGAAGGAAGCGGGCCTTTTCCGCCTCAGCACGAATCTGGAGGGAAAAATTGAGTCTTTAAAAAGCGACTATATTGAACTGCTGAATGAGCAGGCAAGCGGAAAAAATGAAAAGCGCCTGCTTATGCAGCAGCTGCAAACGTCGTTAAACCGCCTCAGCCGGCTTGAAGCCGACAACCGGAAATATGTCGAAGAACGGGAAAAAGTGCGGGAAAAGAAAAAAATGGCGACCGGCCGCCTTGCAAAAATCAAACAGGAGCTGGAAGCGGCAGCCGGTGCCTATATGGAAAAGCAAAGGCAGCTGGAATCCGTAAACAGTCGGTATCAAAAACAGGAGTCCAATCTGTATCAGGCATACCAATATTTGCAAAAAGCGAAATCACGGAAAGAAACGCTTGAAGAGATGGAAGAAGATTATACCGGCTTTTACCAAGGCGTGCGTGCAATTTTGAAAGCCCGCGGCAAACAGCTGGAAGGCATTGAAGGTGCTGTGGCTGAACTGGTCCGGGTGCCCGCGCCTTACGAAAAAGCGGTTGAAACAGCACTGGGTGCTTCGATGCAGCATATTGTGACAGAAACGGAACGGCATGCGCGGCACGCCATTGCATTTTTAAAAGAACGAAAGGCCGGGCGGGCGACTTTTTTGCCGCTCGATATTATTAAGCCGCGGGCCATTCCGGAAGCAAGCCTCAAACCGCTCCGCAATGAAGAGGCGTACGTCGGCGTGTGCGCGGAGCTTGTCCGCTTTGAAAGCCGCTACCAGTCCATTGTGTCCAATCTGCTCGGCCATGTCCTTGTAGTCCGTGATTTAAAAAGTGCAAACAAAATCGCCAAAATGCTCGGCTACCGCTACCGCATCGTGACGCTTGACGGGGATGTTGTTAATCCGGGCGGCTCGATGACAGGCGGGGCTTCGAAACAAAACAGTGTGTCACTCCTTTCGAGAAAAAGCGAACTGGAAGCATTAAAAGAAAAGCTTGCCGGCATGGAAAAAACAACGATGGCGCTTGAAACGGAAGTCAAAGCATTGAAAGCCGAAGCTTCCCGCATGCAACAGGAGCTGGATGAAGCGAGGAAAAACGGCGAAGCGCTGAGACTTGGAGAACAGCAGGCGAAAGCGGAACTGGAACGGCTTGCGGTTGAGGAAAAAAATCTGGATGAGCACCTGCTCGTCTACGATATGGAAAAACAAGAGGCGGAAAAGCAGCAGGATGAAGCCCGTAAACGGATCGGCGAACTGGAAGATATGCTGGCGCGTACCGGCGAAAAAGCGCAGCAACTGGAAGCGGAAATTGAAGCCCTGACCGTAAAGAAAAACGATGATTCGACGGCAAAAAGCAGGCTCCAGGGCGAACTGAGCGATTTAAAATCGACGCTTGCCGTAAAGATGGAACAGGCGGCGCGCGACCGCGAAGAGCTTGCGCGGCTCGACCGTGAAATA
Source organism: Weizmannia sp. CD-2023 (assembly GCF_036225245.1). Classification (NCBI taxonomy): domain Bacteria; kingdom Bacillati; phylum Bacillota; class Bacilli; order Caryophanales; family Bacillaceae; genus Heyndrickxia; species Weizmannia sp. CD-2023. The sequence goes on along the minus strand of NZ_JARTJQ010000084.1, from coordinate 109,247 downwards.
AAGGAGTGGGCGTCACGTAAAGCGCGTTACGATGAGCAGTACCACTTTCTTACGGACGAATCGAAGAAGCATCACATGTCGGAAAGCGAACTGGCAGAAGCGGCCGAACAAAAAGCGCGTGACAAAAACGATACGCTCGCCTTTATCGCCGTGCGCAGGGAAGAACGGGCCCGGCTGACAGCAGAGATGGAAGACCTGGAACGCGGCCTGAAGGAATGGAAACGGCAGCAAAAAGGGCTCCAGCAGGCCATTCAGGATGAAGAAGTCAAAGCAAACCGGCTGGATGTGGAACTTGAGAACCGGCTTCAAAGGCTCCGCGAAGAATACACGCTCACCTTTGAAGCCGCGAAAGAAGCCCGCCCGCTCAATGTTTCCCTGGAGGAAGCACGCAAAAAAGTGAAGCTGATCAAACTGTCGATTGATGAGCTTGGCGCCGTCAATCTCGGCGCGATCGAAGAATATGAGCGTGTATCGGAACGTTACCAGTTTTTAAAAGAACAGGAGACCGACCTGCTTGAAGCAAAAGACACCCTTGACCAGGTGATTACGGAAATGGACGGCGAAATGGTCCGCCGGTTCGATGAGACGTTTAACGCCATCCGGAACGAATTCGAACCGGTTTTCCGCGAGCTTTTTGGCGGTGGGAGAGCGGATTTGCGGCTGACGGATCCGAAAGATTTGCTTACGACAGGCGTGGAAATTTTCGCGCAGCCGCCGGGGAAAAAACTGCAAAATCTCGGGCTGCTTTCAGGCGGCGAAAGAGCGCTGACCGCGATCGCGCTTTTGTTTGCGATTTTGCGTGTGCGCCCGGTGCCGTTTTGCATTCTCGATGAAGTGGAAGCTGCGCTGGATGAAGCCAATGTATACCGGTTTAGCAAATATTTGAAACAATTCAGTGCGGAAACCCAGTTTATTGTCATCACCCACCGGAAAGGAACGATGGAGGAAGCGGACGTCCTCTACGGGGTTACGATGCAGGAATCCGGCGTATCGAAGCTTGTGTCGGTCAAACTGGAAGAATCAACCGACCTCGCTTTTCAAACGTCTTAAACAGGCGAATCAGCGCCGTGTTTAAAAAGAAGCGCCCGTGCCACAAGCGGGCCGGCAGGGATAAAAATCAGGCCGGCGATTTTTACGACTGCTCGTGCGGCTTTTATGCCGCACAAGCTGATACGCAAATTCAGGAAAGCCAAAGGAAGTGGACAAATGAGCTTTTTTAAAACATTAAAAGACAAATTCACCCGGCAAGCCGATACGGTAACCGATAAATTTAAAACCGGGCTTGCAAAAACGCGCGATAATTTCTCGAACAAAGTCAACAATCTTGTCGCGCGTTACCGGAAAATCGATGAAGACTTTTTCGAAGAACTGGAAGAAATTTTAATTCAGGCGGATGTCGGCTTCCAGACCGTGATGGAACTAATCGATGAATTAAAAATGGAAGTGAAACGGAAAAACATTAAAGACCCTTCTGAAGTCCAGTCCGTGATTTCCGAAAAACTGGTTGACATTTATTCGGCCGGCGAAGATGCCCCGAACCGGCTTAACATCCAGGACGGCGCCTTGACCGTTATTTTGTTTGTCGGCGTAAATGGCGTCGGCAAAACGACTACGATCGGTAAGCTCGCCCATATGCTGAAGCAGCAGGGGAAAAAAGTGATCATGGCAGCCGGCGATACATTCCGCGCCGGCGCGATTGAACAGCTTGAAGTCTGGGGAGAGAGGGTCGGCGTGGAAGTGATCAAACATTCGGAAGGATCCGATCCAGCCGCTGTCATGTTTGACGCCGTCCAGGCAGCGAAAGCAAGAAATGCAGATGTGCTGCTTTGTGATACGGCGGGCCGCCTGCAAAACAAGGTCAATTTGATGAAGGAACTGGAAAAAGTAAAGCGTGTCATCGAACGGGAAATCCCGGGCGCCCCGCATGAAGTGCTGCTCGTTTTGGATGCCACCACCGGGCAAAATGCGATGGTGCAGGCTAAGACGTTTAAAGAAGCAACAGACGTAACCGGGATTGTGCTGACAAAATTGGATGGCACGGCAAAAGGCGGGATTGTGCTCGCGATCCGGAACGAACTCCATATTCCCGTCAAATTCGTCGGCCTCGGCGAGAAAATGGATGACCTTCAGCCGTTTGATGCGGAAAAATATGTGTACGGGTTGTTTTCCGATCTGATCGATGAAGTGCCGGAAGAACAAGCCTGACCGTATGTGGGCCGTACTGCGAATCAGAAGGCCGCGGTATTAAAGCCCGCCGGGAGCGCTTCAAATCGGTTGTGGGGAAACGAACTTGTTTTCATTGACAAAAAACAGGAATCTTTGTATTCTGTGTTTATGTAAAGCATTTTCACTTAACAGGGGGAAGAAGCCATGCTGGAGAAAACAACGCGAATGAATGATTTGTACGATTTTTACCAATCGTTGTTGACTCCGAAGCAGCGCAGCTATATGTCCCTCTATTATCTCGACGACTTATCGCTTGGCGAAATCGCCGAACAATACGGTGTGAGTCGTCAAGCGGTTTACGATAATATCAAACGCACCGAACAAACGCTTGAAGACTATGAAAAAAAGCTTGGTTTATTGGAAAAATTTCAAGCGCGCACACGCATTTTCCGGTCGATGCGCAATCTTTTGGCGCATGATGCCAATCCGGAACTGTTGCGGCTTGTCGATGCGCTCGAAAAATTGGAATAGGGGGCGGAAAAATGGCATTTGAAGGACTCGCAGAACGCCTGCAGGGCACGATGCAGAAAATCCGCGGAAAAGGCAAGGTCACGGAAAGCGACGTCAAAGAAATGATGCGGGAAGTCCGTCTTGCCCTTCTGGAAGCTGACGTCAATTTCAAAGTGGTAAAAGATTTTGTAAAAAAAGTGAGCGAACGTGCGGTTGGCCAGGATGTGCTGAAAAGCCTGACGCCCGGGCAGCAGGTCATCAAAATTGTCCAGGAAGAGCTGACCAACCTTATGGGCGGATCACAGAGCAAGATTGCCGTTGCAAAGCGCCCGCCAACCGTCATCATGATGGTTGGCCTGCAGGGTGCCGGGAAAACGACGACATCCGGGAAACTGGCCAACCTGTTGCGAAAAAAATACAACCGGACCCCGCTGCTCGTTGCGGCCGATATTTACCGCCCCGCTGCAATCAAGCAGCTGGAAACGCTCGGCAAACAACTCGGCATGCCGGTGTTTTCGCTTGGCGACAAAATCAGCCCGGTGGAAATTGCCAGGCAAGCGATTGAAAAAGCAAAAGAAGAACATCACGATACCGTCATCATCGATACGGCCGGCCGCCTCCATATTGACAGCGAGCTGATGAATGAACTGAAGGAAATCAAGGAACTTGCGCATCCGGATGAAATTTTTCTTGTCGTCGATGCGATGACAGGCCAGGATGCCGTAAATGTCGCACAAAGTTTTAATGACCAGCTCGGCATCACTGGCGTCATCCTGACGAAGCTTGACGGCGACACGCGCGGCGGGGCGGCTTTATCGATCCGGGCCGTAACCGAAAAGCCGATTAAATTTGCCGGGATGGGCGAGAAAATGGATGCGCTCGAACCGTTTCACCCGGAAAGGATGGCCTCCCGTATTCTCGGCATGGGCGATATTCTGTCGCTGATTGAAAAAGCACAGGAAACTGTCGACGAAGAAAAAGCGCGCGCGCTCGAAAAGAAAATGCGGGACCAGTCATTTACGCTCGATGATTTCCTTGAACAGCTCGGCCAGGTCCGGAAAATGGGGCCGCTCGGCGACATTTTGAAAATGATCCCGGGGGCCAACCGGATGAAAGGGATGGATAATCTGCAAATTGATGAGAAACAAATTGCGCATGTTGAAGCGATTATCCAGTCGATGACAAAGCAGGAAAAAATCCGCCCGGACATCATCAATGCAAGCCGGAAAAAACGGATTGCGAAAGGTTCCGGCCGCCCGGTACAGGAAGTCAACCGGCTTTTGAAACAGTTTGAAGAAATGAAGAAAATGATGAAACAACTGCAGGGCATGAATCAAAAAGGCCGGAAAAAAGGCTTTAAATTCCCTTTTATGTAAAAAACGAGGGTGTTAAGAGAAAAGACTTTACACCATCATGATTTTCTGATATGATACAGTCTTGTGAGAAACTTTTTTGGAGGTGTATGATTAAAATGGCAGTAAAAATCCGCTTGAAACGCATGGGTGCAAAAAAATCCCCGTTTTACCGCATTGTTGTGGCAGATTCCCGTTCACCGCGTGATGGACGTTTTATTGAAACAGTAGGAACTTACAATCCTGTTGCAGATCCTGCAGAAGTAAAAATCAACGAGGAAGCCGCGCTCCAATGGCTGAAAAACGGCGCCCAACCGTCTGATACGGTACGTAACTTGTTTTCAAAACAAGGTATTATGGAAAAATACCATAACGAAAAACACGGCAAATAATCATGGACCAACAGATGGATGATTTAATCCTTTCGATCGTCAGGCCGATTGTCAGCCATCCGAATGAAGTGCGGGTAGAACGGGATGAACAAGAATCCGGAACGCTCTACCGCCTGATTGTCCATCCGGATGATGCCGGCATGGTCATTGGTAAAAAGGGGCGTACCGCAAAGGCCATCCGTACGGTCGTTTATGCGGCGGCCGGCGTGCACGGACATAAAAAAATCCGTCTTGAAATTGCCGAATAATGGACAACGATGGATAGAACACCAGTGAAAGGGAGGGGCACACCTCCCTTTTTTATACATCTTTCGGGCTTTCCCCCTCATCTTAACCGACATCCGCTTTTTCCGGCTGCATTTTTTGGGTTTTTTATTGAATGGCGCGAAAAGGAGGGCAGGGCATTTTGAAAATCCTTCAAAAAGTGACGGTCAAGCAAATCCTGACCGAAAAGAGCAAAGGAATGCTTTTGGATACATACCGGCAAAAGAAACAACAACTTCAAAAAGAGTGTGAGCAGCTCCGGTTTGAAACAAAAAAACTGGAAAAGCAAAAAAAGTTTTCGGGAACCAATTTAAAAATGCATTTTGAAAAAGAAATTGAAAGCCGGCAGGAGAAAATCAAACTGGTGGAGTTCCAAATTGAACAACTGCTTTTGCTTCCGATCGGGACAGAATTAAAAGAAAAAGAAATTCACGCCATTGTTGACGTCCGGGAAGGCGACGATTGGAATGCGGTGACAAAAGAGAAATCGATTATTATAAAAGATGGCATCATCCATGAAATTCGCGAGAGGTGAGCATATGACACAATGGTTTAATGTCGGCAAAATCGTCAATACACACGGCATCCGCGGAGAAGTGCGGGTGATTTCCAAAACGGATTTCAAAGCGGAGCGCTATAAACCGGGCAATACGCTTTACTTGTTTCTTCCCGGCCGCGATGAGCCGCTTGCTGTTACGATTGAATCGCACCGGGTGCATAAGCAGTTTGATTTGCTGAAGTTTGAGGGCTTTGATTCGATTGAGGAAGCCGAGAAATGGAAAGGCGGCATGTTGAAAGTTTCCGAAGAACAGCTGGATGAGCTTGGCGAAAATGAGTTTTATTTTCATGAAATCATCGGCTGTGAAGTCGTGACAACCGCAGGCGAGAAAGTCGGGACGGTAAAAGAGATTTTAACGCCCGGGGCAAATGACGTCTGGGTGGTGAAAACAGCGCAGCAGAAAGAAGCGCTGATCCCGTATATTGAAGACGTCGTCAAAAAAGTCGACAAAAAAGAAAAAAGAATTGTGATTGAACCGATGGAAGGGCTTTTGCCATGAAAATAGATATATTGACGCTGTTCCCGGAAATGTTTGAAGGCGTTCTCGGATCCTCCATTTTAAAAAAAGCAGAAGAAAAAGGGATCGTCCATTATCATCTGGTCAATTTCCGTGAATACAGCGACAACAAGCATAAAACCGTCGATGACTACCCGTACGGCGGCGGGGCGGGCATGGTGTTAAAGCCCCAGCCGGTGTTCGATGCTATCGAAGACCGGCTTGAGGGAAGCGAAAAAAAGCCGCGCATCATTTTGCTCTGCCCCCAGGGGGAAACGTATACGCAACAAAAAGCGGAAGCGTTTGCGGAAGAAGAACATCTGATCTTTATTTGCGGCCATTACGAAGGGTATGATGAACGGATCCGGACGCTTGTAACCGATGAAATCTCAATCGGAGACTATGTGTTAACGGGCGGCGAGCTGGGCGCAATGGTCATGATCGACAGCATCGTCCGCCTGCTTCCCGGTGTTTTGGGCAATGAAACCTCGCCTGTTACTGATTCTTTTTCGACCGGGCTGCTGGAACATCCGCATTATACGCGGCCGGCGGATTTTCGCGGAATGAAGGTGCCGGACGTGTTATTATCCGGAAATCACCGGCTGATTGAAGAATGGCGCGAAAAAGAGTCGCTGTACCGCACCTATACGAGAAGGCCGGATCTTTTACGCGGATATCCGCTATCTGAAAAGCAAAAAGCGTGGCTGAAAGAATGGGAAGAAAAACGCGGGTAGCTGTTGCAATCAGCATGCGTTTATGCTAAGATTGCTTTTGTGGTTTGCTTGAAAACAAGGCAGACCGCCGTAAAACGATGTTCCGCTGCAAATACGATGGAAGATTTGCAAGAGCATTTGTTGGAAGGAGTTGAATACGATGCACAATATTATTGACGAAATTACAAAAGATCAACTTCGCACTGATCTGCCTGCTTTCCGCCCGGGGGATACGGTCCGCGTCCATGTAAAAGTTATCGAAGGTTCACGCGAACGTATCCAGGTTTTTGAAGGTGTGGTCATTAAACGCCGCGGCGGCGGGATCAGCGAAACGTTTACAGTCCGGAAAGTTTCTTACGGTGTCGGCGTTGAGCGTACATTCCCGCTCCATACACCAAAAATTGCGAAGCTTGAAGTCGTGCGTCGCGGTAAAGTTCGCCGTGCGAAACTTTACTACCTGCGTAATCTGCGCGGTAAAGCTGCCCGTATTAAAGAAATTCGCTAATTTGCTGCAACGGCTGTTCGAAAAGGGGCTATCATGGCCCCTTTTCTTCATACTTATACATAAATAACCCGGGTGTCTCTGAGGTTTTCAATCGGCAACCAATCCTGTTATAATGCAAAATATCAGGGAATATACGCTTATGGATACATGGAATGAGGCGGTGTAAATAAATGGCAAAACAGAAAAAACCAAAAAATGAACTGTTCGAATGGGTGAAAGCGCTGCTGATTGCTGTGGCACTGGCCGGCATTTTGCGCTACTTTTTCTTCGCCCCGATCGTGGTCGACGGCTCTTCCATGATGCCGACTTTGAAAAACGGCGACCGGATGATTGTGAATAAAATCGGGAGCCCGAAACGGTTCGACATCATCGTTTTCCACGCCCCGGAAGGCAAAGATTATATCAAAAGGGTCATCGGGCTGCCGGGCGACCGGATCGAGTATAAAAATGACATCCTGTATATTAACGGGAAAGCGTATAAAGAGCCTTATCTCGATAAATATAAAAAAGCCGTAGCCGACGGACCGCTTACGGAAGATTTTACCTTAAAAGACTATATCGGGCGCGACACGGTGCCAAAAGGGCAGATTTTTGTGATGGGCGATAACCGCCGGTACAGCAAAGACAGCCGCCAGATCGGGACGATTCCGCTCAGCAAGGTGGTCGGGGAGACAAACTTTGTATACTGGCCGGTGAAAGATGCCCATATGATCAATAAATAAGCGCCCGTTCGTTGCGCATTTTACGGAAAAAAGTAACCGTTATGGAGTTGACGCATGATGGCAATACAATGGTTTCCGGGCCATATGGCGAAGGCAAGGAGAGAAGTGACCGAAAAATTAAAACTGGTCGATATTGTTTTTGAATTGCTTGATGCAAGGATCCCGGTTTCCTCCGCCAATCCGATGCTGGATGAACTGATTCAGCAAAAGCCGCGGATCAAATTGCTGAACAAGGCCGATATGGCAGATCCGGCCGCTACAGCCCGCTGGCTTGAAAAATTGTCCGGCGGCAATACGCATGTCCTTGCCATTGACGCGCAAAGCGGAAAAGGGCTCGACAAAATGGTGAAACTGGCTGAACAGATTTTGGAGCCAAAATGGGAGAGGATGCGGGCAAAAGGCATCCGGCCGCGTGCGATCCGGGCCATGATTGTCGGAATTCCGAACGTCGGTAAATCGACGCTCATTAACCGGCTTGCCGGGAAAAATATCGCCAAAACCGGCAATACGCCGGGCGTGACAAAAGCGCAGGCATGGATAAAAGTCGGGAAAACGATGGAGCTCCTCGATACGCCTGGGATCCTTTGGCCGAAATTCGAAGACAAAGAAACCGGTTATAAGCTCGCTTTAACCGGTGCGATTAAAGACACGATCCTCAACCTGCAGGACGTTTCCGTATTTGGCCTGCGTTTTCTTGAAAAACATTATCCCGGCACATTAAAAGCCCGGTACAAGCTTGAGGATATCCCGGATATTGTCCCCCTTTTTGACCATATCGGTCGCCTGCGCGGCTGCTTGCGGGCGGGAGGGGAAATCGATTACGACAAAACGGCTGAAGTGATTATCCGTGATATCCGCGGCATGAAACTGGGGCCTCTGACATTTGATTTGTAATAAGCGCTCTCCGTAAGGGAGTGCTTATTTTTCGGGGAGGGGAAACATTGAAAATCAGTGAAATTGAAGCGCGTCTTCAGGAAATCACAAACCCGTCCGATCCGTTTATCCAGGCGCTAGGCCGGGACGAACGGAAAGGCGCACAAAAAGCGCTGGAAAAATGGATGAGAAAATTACAAAAAGAGCGTGAACAGCTTGAAAAATTCCGGGAGATGGGACGGTTTGAAGACGCCCTGCGCAGCCACGGCTGCCGCCTGATCGCCGGAATTGACGAGGCAGGCAGGGGGCCGCTTGCCGGGCCAGTTGTAGCCGCTGCCGTCATTCTTCCAGAAGATTTTTACCTGCCCGGCCTGAACGATTCCAAACAGCTTTCCGAAAAACAGCGGGAGGCCTTTTTTGCGCGGATCCAGGAAGAAACCCTTGTCGGCGTCGGCTTTGCCAGCGCAGAAGAAATTGACAGGATGAATATTTACGAGGCGGCCAAAAAGGCGATGCTTGCGGCTTTGGGCCATTTGCCTGCTGCTCCTGACCATTTGCTGATCGATGCGATGGAAATTCCCGCTTCGTACCCGCAAACTTCGATTGTAAAAGGGGATGCGAAAAGCATTTCAATTGCCGCGGCATCTGTAGTTGCAAAAGTAACGAGAGACCGGTATATGCAGGAAATGGATGAAAAATATCCCGGTTACGGTTTCGCCATACATAAGGGGTACGGGACGAAAAAACATCTGGAAGCGCTCATGAAGCTTGGCCCGTGCCCGATCCATCGAAAATCGTTTGCGCCGATTAAAGACAGACCGGCAATCCGCCGATAAATAAGCAAGAAGAAAGAAACAGGGCGGGGGAATAGCATGCAAATTTTTTTAGGCAAACAGCCATTTTCTATTGATGCCGGCTCAAATATCCGCACGTTTGCATTTCAAACGGGGCAGATTTTTTCCGGTGCCATCCAAAAACTGTTTCCAAATGACACCGCACTTGTCCAGGCAGGCGGGCGTACATTTGCCGCGAAACTCGAAGTGCCGCTTGAAGCCGGAAAAAACTACTGGTTTCAAACGGTTTTGGCCGACGGTGAAGTGCAGTTGAAAATGCTTTCGGAAGCCGATGCAAACGGCATGGCCGGGAAAGCTTTGCTCCCGCAAATGCAACTGCCGCCAGGAAAAACGTTCCAGTCCCTTGTTTCGTACTTGGCTGAACAGGAAATTCCGTTTACGAAAAATGACATTGCTGCGATCGGCGCATGGCTGAAGCATGTACCGGATCTGGCAAACGGGCTGGAAACGGCTGCCTTTATGCTCCAAGAAGGCTTTCCTGTGTCAGAGGGCGTGTTCACTTCGCTCCTTGCCGCAGGTCAAAACATACCGGCGGATCAGCTTTTAAACCGGTTGCAGCAGGCGCTCAAGCAGGGGGAACAGACGCCGGAAACGAGGCAATTGCTTGCACTTATCGGGGAGCTTGGGACAGGCAGCGAGCAGGTGACAGGAGAGGCGTTACGCCGGCAAATCAAAGAGAAGATTCAAAAAATGGGACTTTTTTATGAGGCGGGGCTTTTGCATGAGGACAAAGCCGCGGACAAGGACGGGCTGCCTTTAAAAGCGCTGCTTGTTGATTTGCTGCAAAAAGGCGGGGGAACAAAAGCTGCCCGGGATGCAGCAGACGAAATCGTACAGAAACTGAACGGCCAGCAGCTGCTCGCGCTTCCCGGCGGGGTAGTGCAGCACATTTGGATGGAAATTCCGCTTTCATTCGCGCACTTTCAAACGAATGCCGTTGTACAATGGTCAGGCAGGCGGAAAAATGGCGGAAAAATAGACAGTAATTATTGTAAAATCATTTTTTACTTGAATCTTCAGTTTATGAAAGAAACATTGGTCGAGATGAATGTGCAAAACCGGATCGTTTCCATCCGCATTTCCAGTTTGAAAAAGGGTCTTCAGGAAGCCGTGAAGCCTTTTTTGCCGGCTTTAAAGGAAGGCCTTTCCAAAACCGGTTACACATTGTCTGACGTTCGGTTCGGGGAATTCCAGCCGGATGCTGTGCGTGCCACGCTCAGCCGGCCGGAGGTTTCCGGGAAAGGGGTTGATCTTAGGATATGAAGGATCCACAAAAGGACATAAAAGAAGCGGTCGCGCTCCAGTACAGCCCGGATGCGCATTCCGCCCCTGTCGTGAAGGCAAAAGGTAAAGGGGATGTGGCCAGGCGGATTATTGAAGAAGCAAAAAAAGCGAATGTTCCGATCCAGCAGGACCCGGATCTTGCCGCACTGCTCGGCCGGCTTGACATCAACGAAGCGATCCCGGAAGAACTGTATGCAGCTGTGGCCGAGGTGTTTGCCATGATTTACCGCCTCGACCAGTCGCTAAAAAACAAGGATAAAAAATGAACGAAAGCTGACCATTAAGCCTGGGCACCCATTTGCATAAAGGCTGCGGTGACAATAGGCCAACGACCAGTAAAATCACGTCCATTTTATACCGAAAAAAATATTTTTGAATAATAATAGCCATTTTAGTTCATTATGGTAGACATCTTTTCCGATGTTTATTAAAATGAAAGCGCAGTTAATTTTTTGAACAGTTTGATAGGAGGATGGAACATGAATATTCACGAGTATCAGGGCAAAGAGATCCTGAGAAAATACGGGGTCGCTGTGCCGAACGGGAAAGTGGCCTTCACCGTGGATGAAGCGGTGGAAGCAGCGAAATCGCTCGGTACACAAGTATGTGTGGTAAAAGCGCAAATTCATGCCGGCGGCCGCGGAAAAGCAGGCGGCGTCAAAGTGGCAAAAAATTTGGATGAGGTTCGTACATACGCACAGGAACTGCTTGGCAAAACGCTTGTGACGCATCAGACAGGCCCTGAAGGAAAAGAAGTGAAGCGCCTCTTGATCGAAGAAGGGTGCGACATTCAAAAAGAATACTATGTCGGCCTTGTTTTGGACCGTGCCACAAGCCGGGTTGTGCTGATGGCTTCTGAAGAAGGCGGCACGGAAATTGAAGAAGTGGCGGCGAAAACACCGGAAAAGATTTTTAAAGAAACCATTGACCCGGCAGTCGGGCTCTTGCCATTCCAGGCGCGCCGCATTGCGTTCAACATCAATATTCCTGCTAAACTTGTAAATCAGGCCGTTAAATTTATGACAGGCCTTTATCAAGTATTTGTGGAAAAAGACTGCTCGATCGCGGAAATCAATCCGCTTGTTGTAACCGGCGACGGAAAAGTAATGGCGCTCGATGCCAAATTGAATTTTGATTCGAACGGCTTGTTCCGCCAGCAGGATGTTCTGGCGTACCGCGATCTCGAAGAAGAAGATCCGAAAGAAATTGAAGCGTCGAAATACGATTTGAGCTATGTCGCCCTTGACGGCAATATCGGCTGCATGGTAAACGGCGCCGGCCTTGCGATGGCGACAATGGACATTATTAAATATTACGGCGGCGATCCGGCCAACTTCCTTGATGTCGGGGGTGGCGCAACGGAAGAAAAAGTAACGGAAGCGTTTAAAATCATTTTATCGGATGAAAAAGTCAAAGGCATTTTTGTCAACATTTTCGGCGGCATTATGAAGTGCGATGTCATTGCTTCCGGCGTCGTTGCAGCCACAAAACAAGTCGGACTCGACATCCCGCTCGTTGTCCGTCTTGAAGGGACCAATGTGGAACTTGGGAAGAAAATTTTAAACGAATCCGGGCTGAAAATTGTTGCCGCTGAATCGATGGCAGACGGCGCGCAAAAAATTGTCGAACTGGTCAGCTGACAGCAGCTGTTCATTCAGACCAAATGCGAACAAATATTCTTGAATGAAGAAGGCAGGGGAAAAAAGTGAGCATTTATGTAAATAAAGACACGAAAGTCATTGTCCAGGGGATTACCGGGAAAACGGCGCTTTTCCATACAAAACAATGCTTGGAATACGGGACGAAAATTGTCGGCGGCACAAGCCCTGGCAAAGGCGGGACTGAAGTAGAAGGCGTGCCGGTCTTTAATACGGTGAAAGAAGCCGTTGAAAAAACGGGCGCAACCGTTTCAGTTATCTATGTGCCGGCTCCGTTTGCGGCAGATGCGATTATGGAAGCGGTCGATGCAGAACTCGATCTTGTCATCTGTATTACGGAGCATATCCCGGTATTGGATATGGTCAAAGTGAAACGTTATATGGAAGGAAAGAAAACGCGCCTGATCGGGCCGAACTGCCCGGGCATCATCACGCCAGACGAATGCAAAATCGGCATTATGCCGGGTTATATTCATAAAAAAGGCCATGTCGGCGTTGTTTCCCGTTCCGGTACGCTGACTTATGAAGCCGTCCATCAGCTGACGCGCGCCGGCATCGGTCAGACAGGGGCGATCGGCATCGGCGGCGACCCTGTGAACGGCACCAATTTTATTGATGTATTAAAAGAATTTAACAATGATCCGGAAACGGAAGCGGTCATTATGATCGGTGAAATCGGCGGGACGGCGGAAGAAGAAGCCGCCAAATGGGTGCAGGCAAACATGAAGAAACCGGTTGTCGGATTTATCGGCGGTGTCACCGCGCCTCCTGGAAAACGGATGGGCCACGCCGGCGCCATCATTTCAGGCGGCAAAGGAACCGCAGCGGAAAAGATCCGCACGATGAACGAATGCGGCATCCAAGTAGCCGAAACGCCGGCTGTCATTGGGGAAACGCTCGTTCGTGTACTGAAGGAAAGAGGCCTTTACGAGAAATGTAAAAACCTTTAAGCGGCGGCACCGGCCGTCCCGGAACCCGCATTTTCCGGGACAGTCCGGTAAAACTGCCTGGATCCGGCTGCCATTTTTAAGCGTGCAGCCGGGTCCTAAATGTTTTTCTTTTTCAATGAAATACGGTTTGAAAGCGAGGCAAACAATGGAACCATTAAAAATCAAATACATTCATTTGGATCATTGCAGGGGAATTTCCCGCGTGCAAAAAATGAAAATCCTCGAATTTGATCCGCTGCTTGAAAAAATCTGCCGGATTCCCCCTGAAACACTGCGCGCCATGCTTCATATGCAAAAGGAAACATTTGAACGCTTTTATGAAGATCTTCTCCATCTTGACATCAAACCCTATTTAACCCTCTACCAGAAAAAACAGATCCGAATGACAGCCCGTTTTGAACCGGAATATCCGCCGCTTCTGAAAGAAACGTACCAGCCTCCTGCCGTACTCTATTCAATCGGAAATGTATCATTGCTGAAAAACCGTGCGCTGGCCGTTGTCGGGTCAAGAAAGGCCGGTTCCTATGCAGAAAAAGTCGCCGATCATTTGCTGCCACCCCTGATCGAAAAACAGTTTGCCATTGTCAGCGGGCTGGCGAGAGGGGCGGATTCGATTGCCCACCGTGCCGCCATGAAATACGGGGGGAAGACGATTGCGGTGCTCGGAAGTGGGTTTTTTCATATTTATCCGCGGGAAAATATACAAATGGCGGAAAAAATAAAACAGGGCCATTTACTGCTGTCGGAATATCCGCCGTTTACGCGCCCGGAAAAATGGCGTTTTCCGGAACGCAACCGGATCATCAGCGGCATTTCTGAAGGTGTGCTCGTGCTTCAGGCGGAAAAACGGAGCGGCTCCCTGATCACGGCAGATTACGCCCTCCAGGAAGGCCGGGAAGTTTTCAGCGTGCCGGGAAACGTGCTGGACAGCCTGTCGAAAGGAACAAACCATCTTATCCAGCAGGGCGCAAAATTGGTAACATGCAGCGGAGACATTTTGGAAGAACTGCTTCCGACAAGGTAAAAAATAGTTAGAGAAAATTCATAAATGGGCAGTGATTTTCCGATTTTGTGAAAAAACGCATGATTTTTGGATAAAATGGTTATAAAATAGAGAAAGAAAAGATAAAATTTTCAAAATGAAACCGCTTGCGATGTTGATTTTTCATCATTCGTGCTGTTACAATTGACAAATGCGGGCATCCATGCCCATAATTACAAATGATTTTGTTTGAAAAATGAAAGCAAAGTTGCTGCAAAGAGAGGGTATAAGCTCTCCAGGGAGGATTTTTGAATGTCAGACTACTTAGTGATTGTAGAATCACCTGCAAAAGCGAAAACGATTGAAAAATATTTGGGAAAAAAATATAGAGTGAAAGCTTCCATGGGGCATGTGCGCGACTTGCCGAAAAGCCAAATGGGGGTGGATGTGGACGACCATTTTAAGCCGAAGTACATTACAATCAGGGGCAAGGGGCCGGTCTTAAAAGATTTGAAAAACGCGGCCAAAAAAGCAAAAAAAGTCTATCTTGCCGCCGACCCTGACCGCGAAGGGGAAGCAATTGCCTGGCATCTCGCCAACAGCTTGAATCTGGATGTGCATTCGGACTGCCGCGTCGTGTTTAATGAAATTACAAAGGACGCGATTAAAGAATCATTTAAACATCCGCGCCCGATCAATATGGACCTTGTCGATGCCCAGCAGGCAAGACGGATTTTGGATCGTCTCGTCGGTTATAACATTAGCCCGCTTTTATGGAAGAAAGTGAAAAAAGGTTTGAGTGCGGGCAGGGTACAGTCCGTTGCCGTCCGCCTTATCATCGACCGGGAAAATGAAATTAAATCGTTTGTGCCGGAAGAGTACTGGACGATTGCCGGGTCCTTTAAAAAAGGGAAAGACACGTTCCAGGCATCTTTTTACGGTGTGGACGGAAAAAAAATACAGCTGAAGTCAGAAGCGGATGTGAAAAAAATTACCGGCATGCTGAAAAGCGACAAGTTCCAGGTTTCTTCCGTCACGCACAAAGAGAAGAAACGGAATCCGGCGCCGCCGTTTACGACTTCTTCCTTGCAACAGGAAGCCGCCCGGAAGCTGAACTTCAGGGCAAAGAAAACAATGATGGTGGCCCAGCAGCTGTATGAAGGCATCGACCTTGGAAAAGAAGGGACTGTCGGGCTGATCACGTATATGAGAACAGACTCGACCCGGATTTCGGAAGTCGCAAAAACAGAAGCCAATCAATATATTCGGGAAAAATTCGGGGAAAACTATTTGCGCCAGGAAGAAAGAAAAGAGAAAAAACAGGCAAATGCCCAGGATGCACACGAAGGGATCCGGCCAACAAGCATTTTCCGGGATCCGGGTTCGGTCAAGTCCTTTCTAAGCAGAGACCAGTATAAGCTGTACAAATTGATTTGGGAACGCTTTATGGCCAGCCAGATGGCCCCTGCAATACTGGATACGATGAGTGCCACGCTGGCAAACGGCACGGTTTTGTTCCGGGCGTCCGGGTCAAAAATCCAGTTTCCGGGTTTTATGAAAGTGTATGTGGAAGGTTCCGACGACCAGCAGGAAGAAGGCGAACGTTATTTGCCGCATCTCGAAGAAGGGGATGTTGTCCAATCTGAGTCGATCGAACCGAAACAGCATTTCACCCAGCCGCCGCCACGCTATACCGAAGCCCGGCTTGTCAAAACGCTGGAAGAACTTGGAATTGGGCGGCCGTCCACCTATGCGCCGACATTGGATACAATCCAAAAGCGCGGCTATGTGGCGCTTGAGAATAAGCGGTTTGTCCCGACAGAGCTCGGCGAAATCGTGCTCGAATTGATTCGGGAATTTTTCCCGGAAATCATAGATGTCGAATTCACCGCTGATATGGAAAAAGACCTGGACGAAATTGAAGAAGGAAAAGTGCCATGGGTCCAAATCATTGATGCGTTTTATCAAAATTTTGAAGCCCGCCTGAAAAAAGCGGAAACCGAAATGGAAAAAATCGAGATCAAAGATGAAGAAACCGGGGAAATGTGCGAGCTGTGCGGAAGTCCGATGGTGTATAAAATGGGGCGTTATGGCAAGTTTATGGCTTGCAGCAATTTTCCTGATTGCCGCAATACGAAGCCAATCGTCAAAAAAATCGGCGTCACTTGCCCGAAATGTGGTAAAGGTGAAATCATTGAGCGGAAAACAAAGAAAAACCGCATTTTTTACGGGTGCGACCGTTATCCGGAATGTGATTTTGTCTCTTGGGATAAGCCGGTTGGCAGGAAGTGCCCGAAGTGCGGCGACATGCTCGTTGAGAAAAAGCTGAA
Source organism: Weizmannia sp. CD-2023 (assembly GCF_036225245.1). Taxonomy (NCBI): domain Bacteria; kingdom Bacillati; phylum Bacillota; class Bacilli; order Caryophanales; family Bacillaceae; genus Heyndrickxia; species Weizmannia sp. CD-2023. The sequence goes on along the minus strand of NZ_JARTJQ010000084.1, from coordinate 92,637 downwards.
AAAAGGGACGCAGATCCAATGTGTGCACTGTGACTATAAAGAGCAGTCGGTGAAGTAATGATCGACCTTGCCGGAACTTTGGCGGCCTTGCGTGGAGCGGGCGGCAAAGTTCCGGTTGATCAAAATGAATATTTACATTTTTACGAGAAAATGCATCTTATTCTTTTACTTCTTGGAGCAGCTGTTGTAAAATGCTTAAAGGACAGTTGCGACAAAAAACGACAGAATTCCCGAATCGTTGGCGGGCAGCGGCCAAAAGCTTTTCAATAAACGGCATTCCCGGCTTTTCACGGCAGGAAGCGCCAGTCAAAAGGACAATTCGAAAATTTATGAAAAATATGTAACATTCGTTGCAATCCGATCCGGAAATGTGTTATGATTTAACCGGATTTCCGAATGCCGTCCCTTGGCTTCGAAGCATATGAGCCGGCGGGAGACGGGGTTTCGGTTGGCGCAAGCCGGGGCTTACGGATACCCGGACCGGCGCAAAAAGCCCGGCTGGCGGGTTTGTCCGGGCCGTTTTACCGGCTGAAAAAAATGGCAATAACCCCGGAAAGCCTATTGTTGTCTATCAACGTGAAGAGTGGCGTAAAGCAGGCCCGTTTCCCCGCACATGTGAGGTGTTAAACAGATGAACGGCGAACTGTCCGGCTATTTGCTTTCTTTTATGGAATACATGCAAGTGGAGAAAAACTATTCCGCATACACAATCAAATTTTATCGCCTGGACCTGGAGGATTTTTTTGCGTTTTTAACCGCACAGGGGATTGCCTCGCTGGACGAGGTGGGGTATCCGGCAGGGAGACTGTATTTGACAATGTTGCATGAACACGGATACAGCCGCGCCACGGTAGCACGGAAAATATCCAGCATTCGCAGTTTTTTCAAATTCCTGATGCGGGAGAGAATCGTCAAAGAAAATCCCTTTGCACTTTTATCACAGCCGAAACAACATAAGCGCCTGCCCAAATTTTTTTATGAGGAAGAAATGGAGCAACTGTTTGCGGCATGTGAAGGCGATGATGCACTGTCCCGGCGCAACCGTGCTTTGCTCGAAATCCTGTATGCGACCGGCATCCGCGTGAGCGAATGCGTCAATATTCGGTTGCAGGATATTGATTTTGAATTCGAGACGATCCATGTAAAAGGGAAAGGAAAAAAAGAACGGATCGTGCTGTTCGGCCATTTTGCAGGGGAAGCCGTTTCGGATTATATGGCGCATGCACGGAAAACGTTGATGCGCGGTAAAGAAGACCATCCCTATTTATTTGTAAATGCACGCGGCGGCGCATTGACCGATAAAGGTGTCCGCTATATTTTAAATGAAATGATCAAAAAAGCGGCACTGACCGGAAAAATTCATCCACACATGTTGCGGCATACATTTGCAACCCATTTGCTGAACCATGGGGCTGATTTGCGCACAGTACAGGACCTTCTTGGGCATGAAAGCTTGTCTTCCACGCAAGTCTACACACATGTAACCAAGGAGCATTTGCGGCAAACTTATATGGCTTACCACCCGAGAGCATAGCAATGCAAGGCGGTTCGCTTTGATTACATAGGAGGTGCTGATATGGGTGATTTTCACGCAACCACAATATTTGCCATCCGCCATAACGGAAAAAGTGCAATGGCTGGGGATGGGCAGGTGACGCTCGGAAACTCTGTCGTGATGAAAAATACGGCCAAAAAAGTCCGCCGGCTGTTTAACGGAAAAGTGCTGGCCGGTTTTGCCGGCTCGGTTGCGGATGCTTTTACGCTTTCCGAAATGTTTGAAGGAAAACTGCAGGAATATAACGGCAACCTGACGCGGGCAGCAGTGGAACTGGCCAAAATGTGGAGAAGCGATAAAGTGCTCCGAAAGCTCGAAGCGATGCTGATTGTCATGGATGAAAACAATTTGCTGCTTGTCTCGGGAACGGGGGAAGTCATTGAACCGGATGACGGCATCCTCGCTATCGGCTCGGGCGGCAATTACGCGCTCGCTGCCGGCCGTGCACTGAAACGGCATGCGGCAGAGAACTTCACCGCAAAAGAAATTGCGCGGGCTTCCCTTGAAATCGCATCTGAAATTTGTGTATTTACAAATTCAAACATTATCGTGGAAGAACTATAAGCGGAAAGGTTCCCGTACCGGTATATTTCCATAAAGGAGTGAGCGGATTGGCCAACACGTTTAGAAAAACAAACAGTTTGACACCAAGGCAGATTGTTGAGCGCCTGGACCAGTATATTGTCGGCCAGAAAGAAGCAAAGCGGGCTGTTGCCGTGGCGCTCAGGAACCGTTACAGAAGAAGCCTACTGTCTGAAAAAATGCGGGAAGAAATTATTCCGAAAAACATTTTGATGATCGGGCCGACCGGTGTCGGAAAGACGGAAATCGCAAGAAGAATGGCACGGCTTGTCGGTGCCCCGTTCGTCAAAGTAGAAGCCACGAAGTTTACGGAAGTCGGATATGTCGGCCGGGATGTGGAGTCGATGGTACGCGACCTTGTCGAGACGGCTGTCCGGCTTGTAAAAGAGGAAAAAATGAACGGCGTGCGCGATCAGGCGGAGAAAAATGCAAATGAACGCCTCGTCGATTTGCTTGTCCCGTCGCGGAAGAAGCAAGGGAATTTCAAAAACCCGTTTGAAATGATTTTTGGCGGCGGCGGGCAGCAGGACACGGCACCGGATGAAGAGGAGGAAGAATACTCCAAAAGGGAACAGAAACAGCGTATACGGGAAAAGCTCTTAAACGGTGAACTGGAAGATGAACCGGTTACCGTGGAAGTGGAAGAGCAGGCTCCGTCCATGTTTGATTTGTTCCAGGGTTCCGGCATGGAACAAATGGGCATGAGTGTGCAGGACGCGCTTGGCAATCTGCTACCGAAAAAAACAAAACGGCGGAAATTGCCGGTCAGGGAAGCAAGAAAAGTGCTTGCACAGGATGAGGCACAGAAACTGATCGACATGGACGAAGTGACCCAGGAAGCCATTTTCCGGGCAGAACAAACCGGCATTATCTTCATTGACGAAATTGACAAAATTGCCTCCAAAAACGGGAACGGGTCCCAAGCGGACGTATCGAGGGAAGGCGTCCAGCGGGATATTCTGCCGATTGTCGAAGGATCGACGGTTGTCACAAAATACGGCTCCATTAAAACGGATTATATTTTGTTTATTGCTGCCGGCGCTTTTCATATGGCAAAACCGTCCGATCTGATCCCCGAACTGCAAGGACGATTCCCGATCAGAGTGGAGCTTGAGAAACTGACCGTCAGCGATTTTGTCAAAATTCTTGTCGAGCCGGATAATGCCCTGGTAAAACAATATATTGCATTATTGGAAACAGAAGGTATACAAATAGAATTTTCTGACGAAGCTATTACCAGAATTGCTGAAATTGCTTTTGAAGTGAACCAAAATACCGATAATATCGGGGCGAGAAGACTTCATACCATCATGGAAAAACTGCTTGAAGATCTGTCTTTCGAAGCACCGGACATCCATTTGGAAAAAGTGTCCATCACCCCGCAGTATGTGGACGAAAAGCTCGGTGCGATTTCACAGAACAAAGATTTAAGCCAGTATATTTTATAACCGTTTTGAAAAATCGGATAAGGGTAGACGTGTAATGAAGGCTTTCTCTCTTTTGCGGCAGGTCCCGGCAATTCAATGCAGTTCAAATACCGAATCAATCTAGGAGGAATGGAAATGAGTTTGTTAGATAAAACAAGGAAAATTAATTCGATGTTGCAAAAAGCAGCCGGACGTCCGGTGAATTTTAAAGAAATGGCGGAAACGCTGAGCGATGTGATTGAGGCCAATATTTACATCGTCAGCCGCCGCGGGAAATTACTCGGTCTCGCCATCAACCAGAAAATTGAAAACGAGCGGATGAAACAAATGTTTGAAGACCGCCAGTTTCCGGAAGAATACACGAACAGCCTGTTTAACATTACGGAAACCTCATCCAATTTGACGATTGAAAGTGAGTACACGGCATTTCCGATTGAAAACAAAGACCTGTTTGAAAAAGGCCTGACAACGATTGTTCCGATCGTCGGCGGCGGGGAAAGAATCGGTACGTTGATTCTGGCTCGTCTTGAGCGGGAATTCGATGACGAAGATCTTGTTTTGGCAGAATACAGTGCGACGGTTGTCGGCATGGAAATCCTCCGTGAAAAAACAGAAGAAATTGAAGAAGAAGCGCGCAGCAAAGCGGTCGTGCAAATGGCCATCAGTTCTTTGTCCTACAGCGAGCTGGAAGCCATTGAGCATATTTTTGAAGAATTAAACGGGAAGGAAGGCCTGCTTGTCGCGTCCAAAATTGCGGACCGCGTTGGCATTACCCGCTCTGTCATCGTGAATGCGCTGCGTAAACTGGAGAGCGCAGGGGTCATTGAATCCCGTTCCCTTGGCATGAAAGGGACCTATATTAAAGTATTGAATAACAAATTCCTCGTTGAACTGGAAAAAGTCCGTTCTAACTAACGGATAAGCTTTACGGCAATTTGCGCCAAAAAAGGATACGATTCGTATCCTTTTTTTTATTGGTATTTAATTTACCATAAAAACGCACAAATACTAATATATGGATACTAATAAAATTTAAGGAAATCCGACCTGCCAATAGTGTTTCCCAGTAATTGTAAATTTTTGTAATCCTAGGCGTATCAAGGTGCTTGAAAAATTTTTCGGCATCTTTTTCGCGGTGTGGGAGTAAGGGATTAATCCAAAAGTCCTACTATCAAAAAATTTTTTTTGTGATTTAAGAATATGTTCATTTACAGCCCGTTATGAAACAATTAAAATAAAAAATAGCAAACAATTTGTCGTATAAAAGAAAAAAATGTCAAGTTTATGTAATGAGGTGTCCATTGATGAGTCTCTCTTCCAATACGTTGCGGTCGCTTGAGCATGCATTGCAGTATGCTTCGCTCCGGCAGAAAGTGATTTCAAACAATATTGCCAATGCGGATACACCGAATTATAAGGCGCAGGATGTCAGTTTTAAAAATGTGCTGGAGGATTCGGTCAATGCCATTTCAGCGAACCGGACCGACCCCCGGCACTTCCGTTTTTCTGCCGGGGATTCAAGTCCAGAAATCGTGACGGAATCCGGCACCACTTACAACAGCAATGGCAACAGTGTTGACATCGATACCGAAATGGCGAACCTTGCCAGCAACCAGATTTATTACGAGTCACTGATTGAGCTGGAAAAAGGAAAGCTCTCATCCTTATTAAATGTCGTGAGAGGAGGACAGTAAGATGTCCATGTTCACCGGAATGAACATTTCTTCTGAAGCCTTATCGGCACAGCGCCTGCGGATGGATGTCATCTCTTCCAATATTGCGAACGCTGATACAACAAGAGATACGTATGTAAATGGGAAATGGCAGCCATACCGCCGGAAAGAAGTGGTACTTGCTGCAGGAGGCGGTTCTTTTGCCTCCATATTTCGTTCGAAACTCGGAATGCAGGGTGCTGGGTCCGGCGTCCAGGTGGCCGGCATTGTCGAAGATAACAGCGATTTTAAAAAAGAATACAATCCGGATGATCCTGATGCGGATGCAAACGGATATGTGACAAAACCAAATGTGGATCTTTTAACGGAAATGACCGGTATGATCAGCGCCACCCGCTCGTATGAAGCCAATGTCACGGCGCTGAATGCTTCCAAAGCGATGCTGATGAAGACGCTCGAACTCGGCCAATAACAGAGAAAATTCCGCATATGAAAGGAGGCGAATGATGTGTCTGTTCAATCAATCAGTCAGACGCCGTTCGCAAGTTTGAGCGGGCTGTCGCCAAAATCAGCAGGCGCCGCTTCGTCCGCTAACGGCTCCGTTTCATTTTCGGACCTGCTGAAGCAGTCTGTCAATGAACTGAACAAACAGCAGAACCATTCCGACACCTTGATTACAAAACTATCGAACGGCGAAAATGTGGACCTGTACCAGGTAATGGTCGCCGTACAAAAAGCAAACCTTTCAATGCAGACGGCACTCGAAGTCCGAAATAAAGCAGTCGAAGGCTATAAAGAAATGATGCAGATGCAAGTGTAACGTTCTGATCCGGCGTACATAAAAGCCGTTTCCCGGCCGTAACGCCCGGATCCTTTCCGTCTGCCCTAAAGGCGAAAAGGATGCCGGAACGTTTGCTGTCCGACTGTTCTATTGATGAAACACCGTGAATTTTTTATCCCGGGGGATAATGATGAATGAAAAGTTAAAACAATCTTTTCAAAACCTGAAGGGGTTTTGGAAAAGCAGGAGCAAGAAGCAGAAAACAATCGGCATATCCGCCGTTGCCCTTATGCTGGTACTTGCTGCCGGAATCACTTATTTTATGACAAAAACAAAATACGCGCCGCTCTACAGCGGGCTGGATGTCTCCGAAACAGGATCCATCAAGGACGAACTGGACCAGGAAGGCGTACCGTCCAAAATCACGGATGGTGGCAAAACGATCGAAGTGCCTGAAGACCAGGTGGACGATTTGAAAGTCACATTGGCTGCAAAAGGGCTGCCAAAGACCGGCAGCATCGACTATTCTTTTTTCAGCCAGAATGCAAAATTCGGGATGACAGACAATGAATTTAACGTCGTAAAGCTCGATGCGATGCAGACGGAACTGGAAAATCTGATTGAACAGATGGACGGCGTCGAAAAAGCAAAGGTGATGATCAATCTTCCGAACCAAAGCGTCTTCGTAGCCGACAGCCAGGCAAAAGCTTCCGCATCGGTTGTCCTGACGTTAAAACCCGGTTATGAATTGGACCAAAACCAGATAAAAGCCGTTTACAATCTTGTTTCAAAAAGCGTTCCGAATCTTCCTACCGATAATATCGTCATTATGAACCAGAATTTTGAGTACTATGACTTAAATTCTTCAAATTCTTCCGGAAATGCTTATACACAGCAGCAGGCGATCAAAAAACAAATTGAACGGGATATTCAGCAGCAGGTGCAAACGATGCTTTCCACACTGATGGGTGCAGGAAAAGCGGTTGTCACCGTTACAGCGGATATCGATTTTACGCAGGAAAAACGCGAGGAAGATCTCGTTGAACCGGTTGATAAGACGAATATGAAAGGCATTGAAATCAGCGCCAAAAAAATCCAGGAAACATACCAGGGTACAGGCGCAGCAGCCGGAACGCCATCTGGCAGTACAGATTCTGTCGGCTCTTCGTATGTATCCGGGTCGAACGGGAACGGGACGTATTCCAAAACAAGTGACACGATCAACTACGAAGTAAACCGGATTAAACGGAAAATTACAGAGAGCCCGTACAAAATCCGCGATCTCGGCATAGAAGTCATGGTCGAGCCGCCGGTCAGAACAAAACGGTCTTCCTTGCCCGCTTCCCGGTTAAAAGATATTAAATCGATGCTTTCTACGATTGTCAGAACGTCGATTGACAAGTCAAGCGGCACAAGGCTGACCAATCAAACGGTTGCCGATAAAATCGCAGTTTCCGTCCAGCCATTTGCAGCCAATGCGCCGGAGAAGGCGAAAAAAGCTTCGATTCCGTGGTGGGTATACGCGATTGGCGGAGGTTTGCTTCTCGTGATAGCCGGGCTCATCTTCTTCATGATCCGCAACAGAAGGCGGGCCGCTTCGGAGGCTGAAGAAGAGATGGCGGAAGAAACGCCGGAAAAACCGGCACCGCCCCGCATTCCGGACGTAAATGAGGAACAGGAAACCGACGCTTCAGCAAGGCGGAAACAGCTTGAAAAAATGGCAAAGGAAAAACCGGATGAGTTTGCGAAACTATTGCGGTCATGGCTTTCCGAAGAATAGGAGGGAAACAAGATGGCAAGTAAAGAAAAAACATTATCCGGCAAAGAAAAAGCAGCCATTCTCCTGATTTCTCTCGGCCCGGACGTATCGGCATCCGTCTACAAACATTTAACAGAAGAAGAAATCGAAAAGCTGACGCTGGAAATCTCAGGCGTCAGAAAAGTCGACAATGAAACGAAGGAAAAAGTGCTGACCGAATTTCACCATATTGCTTTGGCACAGGACTATATTACCCAGGGCGGAATCGGTTATGCCAAAATGATTCTCGAAAAAGCACTCGGCCCGGAACAGGCGGCATCCATCATCAACCGGCTCACTTCATCGCTGCAGGTGCGCCCGTTTGATTTTGCTAGAAAAGCAGATGCGGCCCAGATTCTGAATTTTATCCAGGATGAACACCCGCAGACGATCGCCTTGATTCTGTCCTACCTGGATCCGGAAAAAGCCGGGCAGATTCTTTCCGAGCTTCCGCCTGAAATGCAGGGGGACATTGCCAGAAGAATTGCCTTAATGGAAGGCACATCCCCTGAAATTATCAGCGAAGTGGAAGCCATTTTGGAAAGAAAGCTGTCCGCGACGGTGACACAGGATTATACGCAGACAGGCGGGGTGGAATCCGTTGTCGAAGTGTTGAACGGGGTCGATCGTACGACAGAGAAAACGATCCTTGACTCGCTGGAACAGAAAGATCCCGAACTTGCCGAAGAAATCAAAAAACGAATGTTTGTATTTGAAGATATCGTCACCCTTGACAATCGTTCCATTCAGCGCGTCATCCGCGAATGCGAAAATGAAGACCTGCTTCTTGCACTGAAAGTCTCAAGCGACGAAGTAAAAGAAATTATTTTCCGCAATATGTCGCAACGGATGGCCGATTCCATGAAAGAAGAAATGGAATATATGGGCCCGGTGCGGCTGCGTGAAGTCGAAGAAGCCCAGTCGAGAATTGTGTCCATTATCCGCAGGCTGGAAGACAGCGGCGAAATCATTATCGCAAGGAACGGAGGCGACGACATCATTGTCTAATATTATTAAAACAAAGCAAGATGCAGGTGTTGTTTCCAAAATGCGCGTAATCAGCGTGCGCCGGCTCCCGGCGTTGCCCGAAGAAACGGGAGATGCAACCGCTGTGAAAGAGGATATTTTCGCAAAATATCAAACCGAGGCAGAGCGCCTGCTTTTAGACAGTCAAAAAGAAGCAGAAGCAGTACGCCGGCAAATTGCCGAAGAGAAAAAACAGTGGGAGCAGGAAAAAGCAAAGCTCACCGAACAAGCACAGCGCCAAGGGTTTGAAGCCGGTTATGCAGATGGCCGCAAGGAAGGGTTTGAAAGCATCCGCGACCATTTAAACAAGTCCATTGACATCGTCAACCGTTCCAAAGAGGCGTTCAAAAAACATTTAGAAGCATCGGAAAAAGATATTTTGGAAATTGCGATGAAAGCAGCGGGGAAAATTTTGCAAGACACACTTGAAACATCCCCCGAAAAAATGTTTGCCATCGTAAAAAACGTATTAAAAGAAGCGACCGGGTATAAAGAAGTCGATCTCCATATCCATCCGGGGCAGTACGCCTTCGTCATGGACAACAAGGAAGAACTGGATGCCCTCTTCCCGAACGATACAAAATGCTATGTCTACCCGGATGATTCGCTTGAACCGTACCAGGTCTTTATCGAAAGCGGCAGCGGCAGGATTGATGCAAGCATTGACAGCCAGCTGTCTGAACTTAAGGCAAAGCTTTTGGAACTGATCGGGGAGGATGCGGAATGAAAGCAACCGATCTCTTAGACTATATACCCGAAATTGGGACGTTTAAACATTACGGAAAAGTAAAAAGAGTGATCGGCTTAATGATCGAATCACTCGGGCCGAAAAGCTCCATCGGTGACGTCTGTTATATTCATGTGGATAACAAAAAAAATACGAAAAAAATCATTGCCGAAGTTGTCGGGTTCCGTGACGGGAATGTTATTTTAATGCCTTATACGAACATCCAAGAAATTTCTCCCGGCAGCCTTGTGGAAGCAACAGGGAAACCGATGCGGGTGAAAGCAGGCCCACGGCTGTTGGGGAAAGTCATTGATCCTTTGGGCGTGCCGCTCGACCATTCCCCGCTTCCCGCCGGCCTAAAACCGATTCCGATCGACCGGACGCCCCCCAACCCGCTCAAGCGCCCGCCGATCAGGGAACCGATTGAGCTTGGCGTCCGCGCGATCGACAGTCTGCTGACGGTTGGAAAAGGCCAGCGGATCGGCATATTTGCTGGAAGCGGCGTCGGCAAAAGCACCCTGCTCGGCATGATTGCACGCAACACAAATGCCGATCTGAATGTGATCGCCCTAATCGGGGAGCGGGGCAGGGAAGTAAGGGAATTTATTGAACAAGATCTCGGCCCTGAAGGTTTAAAAAAGTCCATTGTTGTCGTGGCAACAAGCGACCAGCCGGCATTGATGCGGATTAAAGGCGCCTATACAGCAACAGCGATAGCGGAATATTTCAGGGACCAGGGGCTAAATGTCATGTTTATGATGGACTCGGTTACCCGGGTCGCGATGGCCCAGCGTGAAGTCGGACTGGCAACGGGGGAACCGCCGGCTACAAAAGGATATACCCCGTCCGTTTTCGCGATTTTGCCGAAACTTTTGGAAAGGACCGGAACAAATGAGTCCGGCACGATTACCGGGATCTACACCGTGCTTGTCGACGGGGATGATTTGAATGAACCGATTGCCGATACGGTGCGCGGCATTTTAGACGGGCATTTTGTTCTGGACAGGGATTTGGCAAATAAAGGGCAATACCCGGCTATCAATATTTTAAAAAGCGTTAGCCGACTGATGAGCCAACTTGCCAGTCCTGCACACAAAAAAGCCGCAGAAAAGATTCGCGAACAGTTAAGCACTTATTTGAATTCAGAGGACCTGATCAATATCGGCGCTTATAAACCGGGCGCATCAAAAGAAATTGATGAAGCGATCGAACGCTATCCGAAAATCGTTTCTTTTATCAAACAAAGCACCGACGAAACCTATAGTATGGAAAGCAGTATCCGGGCTTTAATCGGACTTGCGGAAACGGGTGAGTGGGCATGAATTATCATTATAAATTCGAGAAAATCCTTGATGTCAAAGAAAAGGAAAAAGACGAGGCGCTCAGTGCATACAAAAATGCGGTACAGGCATTTGAAAATGTGGCCCGGGAGCTGTACGCGCTTTTGAAAAAGAAAGAAGACCTGGAAGCCCACCAGGCTGAAAAAATGAAAGCGGGCCTTTCCGTCCAGGAAATCCGGCATTACCGGCGGTTTATTGATGATATTGAAAAATCAATCCATTATTATCAGAGCCTCGTCATGAATGCACGAAACCGGATGAACTGGCATCAGCAGAAACTGCAGGAGAAAAATATAGAAGTCAAAAAATACGAAAAACTGAAAGACAAAGATTATGGCCGTTTTCTGATGAAACTGAAAATACAGGAAGAAAAGCAGGCAGATGAAATTTCAACCCAGACTTTTTATCACTAAAGCCTGAAAACCGGGTGATGTTATGCGCAAACAAATGGAAGAAATCGAGACAGCAGCAGAAGAAAAAAAAGGCGGTAAACTGCAGTGGTTTTTTTACGTGATCCTGATTCCGCTACTGTTTGCCACCGCGATGGCGATCATTATCGCTACTATCTCGGGTGTCAATGTGATCAGTAAAGCATCGGGCCTCGCCCATCAGGTGACCGGGATATTTGGCACAGGCGGGAATGAAAAAGGGAAGAAGCAAAGCGGCACGTTCAGTGAAACACAGTATAAAAGCCAGATCCGTTCTTTACAAAAACAGGCGTCAGAAAAAGACAAAGAAATCAGCAAGCTGCAATCCGAACTGGACAAAAGCCAACAGAACAATTTGAAAATGAAACAAACCGTCTCTGATCTGAAGCAGCAATTGAAGAAAGCCCAGCAACAACAGGCAGCCAATCAGAAAAAATTAAAAGAAATCGCAAGCACCTATGAAAATATGAATCCGGAAAATGCGGCTGCCATTATTCAAAAAATGAGCGATCAGGAAGCAACGGGGATCCTTTCCCAGCTCAGTTCGGAAACATTGGCGAACGTCCTTGAAAAAATGAGTGCCGATAAAGCAGCAAAATACACCCAAATGCTCGGGCGTACAGGATCATAAGCCATCCATTAAACTTGAAAGGAGGTGAAAACATGAATGTAAATTCGGCTCTTCAGGCTGTACCATTTTCTCCGCCAAGTACGCAAACGGCTGGCGCACAGCTGCAGACGCAGCCATCCGGGTTTTTTCAGCAATTGAGCCTTGCCGGCCAGGACAGCGGCCGGATGCCGGAAAACGAGGAGGCAGTGGATGTTTGCCAAAAGCTTCAACAAAGGATTGTCGCGGTTTTAACGGAAAAGGCCGGGGCAACGGAACAGGCTAGAGAAGATGGAAGCCAGGAAGAAGGGGCTGATATGCAGACCATTTCCGCTCTTTTCAACCGGCTGGTGCGGTTTGCCGGCGCTGAAGACGAAAACAGCAAAAAAAAGATACAAGAAACAAAAACGGCCATCGAAACAGGCGATGCCGCAGCTGCCATCATGAATATGGCGCAAATGCTCGCCTCCATGCCAGTCCCGTCTTTAATAAAGCTCGGACTTGAAGATGCGGAAACATTGCTCAGGCAGGTGGGGGCTGTTCTAAAAACGTTTCCCGAAAATACAGCAGCAGGCATCAACATGATGCAGACAACGGAACAATTAGCCCAGTTGTCCGAAAAAATCGGCCGTTTTCTCAAGGCCATTTCAGCAGATGCGCTAAACGCGGGGCAGACGGTTTCAAGCGCGCCGCAACAGCCGGGCATTGCCGTAAAAGAAGAAATATTAAAAACTGCTTATTTGCATTTATCCGGCGGAAAGGCGGATCCATCGCTGTTTAAAAAAGCACCTGTTCTTCCTTTATCTCCAGCTGCCGCGGCTCTAGGAATGGCTTCCAATCCGGATCATGCCAACTCGGCGCAAAATGGACGGGAAAGTAACCAGGTATTGCTTCAAAACGGCCCAGTTTCTGCAAATGGGGCGATTCCGGAAATGAACGAAGCGGTATTGCCGGCAAATGAAAGAAGCGAACCGGCTGCTGCAGGCACGGGCACCACCGGAACAGCACTGCTACAAACAGACAACAATGAAGTGACGGAAGCCTTATCAAAGGATGGCCGCTCATCCCGGCAGGAAGGGGTGCCGTTTAGTCTGGCAGCAGAATCCGTCGCCGCGGATGAAAATGCTGGGAATCCGGCTGCAAAACCGCTGCAGGCGGGTACTTCAGGAGCGGACGCGCAAAATGGCAAAGCAGCGATTCGGGGCAATGCGCCAAGTGAAAGCAGGACAGGCGGGCCATTGCAAAATCAGGCGCCCAGTGTGCAAACGACCGCCCATCCAGAGGCAAATACCGGGCAGCCTGCAGATGGCAGCCAGCTCAAGGCACTAAAAGCAACGGCTGATGAGGTGCAGGCCACTGCAAGCCAGCATATTGAGCTCATGGAAGACGGGATACCGGGAAGCAACGGCAGGGTGAAGACGCAGGCAACAGCTGGTGAAAATGGCCGGATTGCTGTGCCAGGCCAAAATGCGGGTCCCCAGCAGGAAAACGGAAAACTAGAAGACAGCAGCCGGCATGCCGCATTGGATTTTTCCCGGGAAATCCAGCAGACAGGACAATCCGGAAACGATAGCACCGAAGATGGATTGGCAAACGGATGGGAAACCGGAAAAAGAAGCCCCGTTGCGCATAACAGCAGCCATCTTCAAGCAGCAGAAGAAATAAACGGGAACGGCAATACAGCCCCGGCATTTTCACTCTCGGGCAAAGTGGAACAGCTCGTCCTTTATACCGGCGAAAAACACAACCCGGTTTCGTACCGGCAGTTTGTCCAGGAATTCGCCAATATCATTCAAAAGGCGGCCTATTCCAGCCATAAAGGCGCAAACAGGCTGTTGATCCGGCTTGAACCTGAAAACCTCGGTTCTTTGCGCGTGGAATTGCTTGAGCAGGACGGAAAACTGGCAGCAAAGATCCTGACAGACACTGGTGCGGCAAAAGATTTGCTTGATTCCCAGCTGCAGCAGCTTAAACATGCTTTGGCAGGCCAGCAGGTCCAGTTAACAAAAATGGATATTGAATACCGTGACACAGCGGCACAAACCGCCCACGGCCAGCCCGGGGACAGCGGGGGCCGCGAACAACGGCAACAGCAGCAAAGACGTCGGGAAAACCCGGAACCGGGACATTTCTCATCCATGCTGGAAAACAATATGATTGATGCGGAAGCGTAGGTGAAATGACTTTGACTTCTATTGACCCAAGCCTGCTGTTAAGCAATCAAAATACAGCTACCGGCACGCGTACGGGGAGTAAGACGTTGGATAAAGATGCTTTTTTGAAAATATTGATTGCCCAGCTTCAAAACCAGGATCCGACCAAGCCAATGGACGACACGCAATTTGTCTCACAAATGGCGCAGTTCTCTTCATTGGAGCAAATGACCAATCTGAAAAACGATATCGACAATCTGATCAAACTTTCGCAGCAATCGCAACAAATTGCATATACGCAGTATATCGGGAGAACGGTTTCCTGGGAGAAAACGGAAACAGCAGATGACGGAACAGCATCCGTTAAGTCGGGAACCGGGACGATTACCGGCATTTCGTTTGGGGATGACAATGCAGTTACCTTCACGCTGGATGACGGAACGAAAATCAGTTCTTCCGATATGAGAGGGATCAATAGCAACACTTCAAAAGAAGCAGCATTGATTCAGGCAAGCCATTTGATTGGAAAAAAAGTGGCCTATACAAATGATGCCGGAAAAGAAGAAACAGCTTCGGTCAGTGCCGTTGCCATCCAAAACGGCAGCCTCGTCTTTACACTTGATAACGGGCAAAAAGCCGCAAGCGGGCAGCTTACGAAAATTGCAAACTAGGAAGTGATTGAATGGATCAATCCTATCCGTCCATTCCATTGCAGCGAACCGCGCCTGTGCGTTCTCTTGATGGAACGCGAGAATCCGGCCAGGGGAAGAACCAAACCGGCCATTTTTCGGATTATTTCAAGCAGGCATTGTCCGGGCAGTCTGAACCAGCCACATTAAAAATCAGCAAACACGCCGGCGAAAGGCTGCAGGAACGGGGGATTGAACTCGACGATTCCACCTGGAAGCAGATCAGCGAAAAGGTGGCGGAGGCAAAGCAAAAAGGGCTGGATGAGACACTGGTTCTGGCAGATGATGCCGCGCTGATCGTCAGTGCAAAAAATGCAACCGTGATTACTGCAATGGACCGGAGTGAAGCCGGTTCCCAAATTTTCAGCAATATTAACGGCGCCATCATTTTAGAATCACCGGCCGGACCGGAAGGAAGGCCGCAGCTGCCGAATGACAGACGCAGCTGAAAACAAAAATGGAGAGGGGTTAATGCAATGTTACGTTCATTATATTCAGGTGTAAGCGGCATGAAAAACTTTCAAACAGAACTTGATACAATCGGAAACAACATCGCAAATGTGAATACTTACGGGTACAAAAAAGGGCGTGTGACGTTTAAAGATGCAATCAGCCAGACGCTGGCCAGCGCGACGCCCGGCACAAGCGCCCAGCAGGTAGGCCTTGGGTCTCAGATCGGTTCAATTGATACCGTTGATACTTCAGGAAGTCCGGAATCAACGGGGCGTCCCCTTGACTTTGCGATTACTGGAGACGGGTACTTCAGAGTAGCAGATGGCAACAACACGTACTATACGCGTGCCGGCAATTTTTACTTTGATAATAACAGAAGACTCGTCAATTCAGAAGGTTTTACTGTGCTGGGTACAAATGGACAAGCCATCACCCTTGGCGCAAATGTCAAAAGCTTTTCAGTCGCAACAGACGGAACCATTACCGATCAGGATGGCAATACAATTGGAACAATCAGCATTGCCACTTTCCAGAATCCTGCCGGGCTGACAAAAGTCGGCGGCAATTTATATACCACAACGAATTCCAATGCGGGGACGGTCACAGTAAGCCAGCCGGGACAAAACGGTGCAGGCACAATCAAATCCGGCTATCTCGAAATGTCCAATGTCGACCTGTCGGAAGAGTTGACCAATATGATCGTAGCAGAACGCGGGTTTCAGGCGAATACAAGAATTATTACGACATCCGATGAAATTCTGCAGGAACTTGTCAATCTGAAACGATAGGGGGAAGGGGGCCAGGGCTCTAGCCCCGGCCCGCATAATGTGATTGAAGTGACAAAATTAAACGGCAGGGCATTCTGGATAAACGCTATTCATATTGAAACGGTGGAAAGCATGCCGGATACAAGAATCATCCTGACAAACGGACACGCTTATATTGTTAGGGAGTCGAGCAAAGAAATCGAGCAAAAAGTGACCGCCTTTTTCCGGTCTGTTTCTTTGCTTGGAAGAAATACCGGGGAGGAGGGGCCGGAATGAATAAAATGGTGCGGATCATGCTTGTGATGATTTCCGTCATTTTACTGGCCGGCATCATCACCATCATCGTCATCTATAAATCGAACGAGGCAACAAAGGCAAAAGGGCCAAACATTGATGAAGTTGTCGATTCTTCCGTGGACATTGACACGATGACAACCAATCTGAAAGACAACCACATCGTCCAGATTGCCATCAAAATTGAAGGAAACAATAAAAAAGCAAAAGATGAACTGACAAAAAGAGATTTTCAAATCAAAGACATTATGATTGACGAGCTGTCAAATATGAACATGCAGGATTTGCAAGCTGAAAAGGGGAAACAAAAGTTCAAAACAGACATAAAAAACCGGTTAAATAAAATGATGCAGGACGGCGAAGTTGTAAATGTATATATTACTTCCTTTGTTATCCAATAAAAGTATGCCGCCTGTTGAAGCAATAAAGGCAGAGTGCAGCAAACAGGCAGTGCCGCAGCAGGCAGTCCGGCCCCTGTGCCTGTATGTAAACAAGGGGGGTGGGTAAACTTGCCGGAAGATATTTTATCGCAGTCTGAAATTGATGCGCTGCTATCCGCCCTGTCAACGGGGGAAATGAACGCGGAGGAAATAAAAAAAGAGGAAACCCGGAAAGTCAAAGTATATGATTTCAAGCGGGCACTCCGGTTTTCAAAAGACCAGATCAGAAGCCTGACAAGAATTCATGAAAACTTCTCAAGGATTCTGACAACCTTTTTATCTGCCCAGCTCCGGACTTACGTGCAGATTTCCGTTGCATCGGCTGACCAGATTCCGTATGAGGAATTTATCCGTTCGATACCGAAAATGACGCTTTTGACGGTTTATGAAGTTCCCCCGCTTGACGGGAATATTATTATGGAAATTAACCCGAACATTGCCTATACGATGATGGATCGTGTGTTGGGAGGGTACGGGGAAAGCATCAATAAAATTGACAAACTCACTGAGATTGAAAAGAAAATCATGACGAGAATTTTTGACCAGACCATCGACCAGTTAAAGGAAGCGTGGAGCGAGATCATCGAAATCAATCCCTTTCTGACTGAACTGGAAGTCAATCCGCAGTTTCTGCAGATGATTTCTCCGAATGAAACCGTGGTCGTCATTTCTCTCAACACGACCATCGGCGATACAAGCGGCATGATCAATTTATGCCTGCCGCAAGTGGTGCTTGACCCGATGATGCCGAAATTGTCCGGGCATTATTGGATGCAGCACGCCGGAAAGGAACCGGACCCGAATAATATCCGCCTGCTCGAAGAAGGCATTAAGGAGGCAAAAGTGCCGCTCACCGCCGAACTGGGGACGGCAACAATAAAAATTGAAGATTTTCTGAATCTGGAAATTGGCGACTGTATACGGCTGAACCAAACCATTGAAGAGCCGTTGGTTGTCAAGGTGGATAAAATTCCGAAATTCATCGGGCAGCCGGGCAAGCAAGGCACTAAAATGGCTGTCCAAATCCTTGATATCATAGAGGAAGGGGAAGAAGAACAGTATGAGCGATGATATGCTGTCGCAAGAAGAAATTGATGCCCTTCTTAACGGCACTGCAAATCTGGAAGACGCAAGCGCCAAAGATTCCCTCCGTGTGGAAGATTATCTCGATTCCATGGAAAGGGATGCGCTTGGGGAAATTGGTAACATTTCGTTTGGGAGCTCTGCGACGGCATTGTCCACCCTGCTTTCACAAAAAGTTGAAATTACAACGCCTGAGGTCAGCATTGTCCGGCACGACAAACTGGCGGATGAATTTCCGCATCCTTACGTGGCCATTCAGGTGAAATACACGGAGGGCTTTTCCGGCGTGAATGTGCTCGTCATTAAACAATCCGATGCCGCCATTATTGCCGACTTGATGCTGGGCGGAACCGGCGAAAATCCGAGCAGCGAACTGGATGAGATCCATTTGAGCGCGGTACAGGAAGCGATGAATCAGATGATGGGTTCTGCCGCTACCTCGATGTCTACGGTTTTTAATAAAAGAATCGATATTTCCCCGCCGGCCGTTTCACTTTTAAATATTTTGGAAGGCGAAGGCACGGACAAGCTTCCGGACCAGGATTTGCTTGTGAAAGTCTCGTTCCGGATTATGATCGGGTCATTAATCGATTCGCAGATCATGCAGCTGTTGCCGCTTTCGTTTGCGAAAAAACTGGCGCGCGATCTCATTCATCCTGAACAACCCGCCGAAGCTGAAAAAAAAGCAGAGGAAAAGCAGCCGGATCAAAATATGCGCGGCCATGCTGCGGAAAAACCGGCTGAGCCTGCTCAAAATGCAGCAAAACAGGAGATGTACCAAAATGTGCAGCCAGCTGTTTTTACGAGTTTTGAAGAAACAGCGCCGCGCGTTGAAACGAAAAATCTGGACATGCTCCTTGATATCCCGCTTGAAGTGACTGTTGAACTGGGCAGGACATCGAAAACAGTAAGGGAAATTCTTGAGATGGGCGCCGGCTCCATTGTGGAACTGGACAAGCTCGCCGGAGAACCCGTGGATATTCTCATCAACCATCAGTTAATTGCCATTGGGGAAGTGGTGGTGATTGATGAGAACTTCGGTGTGCGTGTGACAGATATCGTGAGCCAGAAAGACCGGCTGAAAAAACTGAGATAATGGGGGAAGATCCAAATGGCAAAGAAAATTTTGATTGTAGATGACGCTGCGTTTATGCGCATGATGATTAAAGACATTCTGACAAAAAACGGATATGACGTTGTCGCTGAAGCGGGAGACGGCGCACAAGCAATCGAAAAATATAAGGAACACCGGCCGGATCTTGTGACAATGGATATTACAATGCCGGAAGTGGACGGGATCAGCGCGCTGAAGGAAATTAAAAAAATCGACCCGGATGCAAAAGTCATCATGTGTTCGGCAATGGGCCAGCAGGCGATGGTCATTGATGCCATCCAGGCCGGTGCAAAAGACTTTATCGTCAAACCGTTCCAAGCTGACCGTGTAATTGAGGCCATCCAAAAAACGCTCGGCTGACGATGCCAGGAAGGTGACAATGATTTGCAAAGCCAAGTGACGAAGGGGCTTTTGCTGTTTGGGATTCTGCTGTGCCTGCTGTACGGGTTTTCGGCACCCGGCAATGCCCTCGCGGCTTCTTTTAACGGAAATGTGAAAGAATGTATCGACCATCCGAAACAGTGTCAAAAACAAACGGACGGAAAATCCGAAAGCCAGGCTACACAATCGGAAACGGCAAATCCGGCGGTAACCTTCGGGGATATTGCGCGGATGATCCTCGCACTTATTTTCGTGATTTGTTTACTATACTTTGTTTTAAAATTTGTCAACAAAAGAAGCCGTGCCTATCAAAGCAGTAAAATGATACAGAATTTCGGCGGCACGCCTTTGGGCGGAAATAAGTCGCTGCAAATTGTAAAAGCGGGCGACAGGATTCTTATTTTAGGTGTCGGGGACGATGTGCAGCTTGTCAAAGAAATTGATGACGAGGAAGAGGTCAGGCAGTTCGTTGACCAGTACAATCAAAAGCTCGAGCAGCAACTGGAACCGCGCGATATTGCGACAAGGCTCATAAAAGCGGTGAAAAACAGGGAAACTGGGGCAAAAACAGAAGCAACCCCGTTCGGGCATTTGCTGAAGTCGCAAATTAGCGCGATCAGGGAGGAGCGGGCGCAGGCGATGAAAGAACTGGAACAAAGGGAGAAGGAGAAACAGAACGATGAATGAGTTGTTGAATACATTAAGCAGCACATCCGGCGATACCGTTTCCCTTTCGGTCAAAATCCTTTTGCTTATGACCGTTCTTTCATTGGCACCGAGCATTTTAATCCTATTGACTTCTTTTACGCGGATTGTCATTGTCCTGTCTTTTGTCCGGACTTCGCTCGGCACGCAGACAGCCCCACCGAATCAGGTGATCGTAGGCCTTGCGCTGTTTCTGACGTTTTTTATCATGGCTCCGACGTTTCAACAGGTAAATAAACAGGCGCTCACGCCGTTGTTCCATGATAAACTGACGCTGGAAGAGGCTTATGACAAAGCCCAGAAGCCGTTTAAGGAATTTATGGCGAAAGAGACCCGGCAGAAAGACTTGCAGCTGTTTTTGGATTATGCCCATAAAAAGCAGCCTAAGTCGGTGCAGGATATTCCAATGACAACCCTTGTTCCGGCATTTACAATCAGCGAATTAAAGACGGCTTTTCAAATGGGCTTCATGATTTTCATTCCTTTTCTTGTCATCGATATGGTCGTGGCAAGTGTCCTGATGTCGATGGGAATGATGATGCTGCCGCCTGTGATGATCTCGCTGCCTTTTAAAATCTTACTGTTTGTGCTCGTGGACGGATGGTATCTTGTTGTGAAGTCGCTGCTTGAAAGTTTTTAAAGAAGGTGAATGGATTGAGTGAGGAAATGGTCATTTCACTGGCCGAAAAAGGCATCATGGTGACCTTTATGGTCTGCGGTCCGCTTTTATTGATTGCGCTTGTCGTCGGTATGATTGTCAGTATCTTCCAGGCTGCAACGCAAATCCAGGAACAGACGCTGGCATTTGTCCCGAAAATTGTTGCGGTGCTGCTCGGCCTTGTACTGCTTGGCCCGTGGATGCTAAGCCACATGCTTACATACACAAAAGAAATTTTATCCAATTTAACACAATATATAGGTTAACATATGGATGAACTGATTCCGTCATTCAGCATATTTTTACTCGTTTTCATTAGGGTCACCACTTTTTTTATCATGATGCCGTTATTTTCCCACAGGAGCGTACCGGCCCGGTTCCGGATCGGCCTTGGCTTCTTTTTGTCCGTCCTTGTGACATACACGATCCATGCCAAACCGTTCACCATGGATGGCGCCTATTTTATGCTGATGATTAAAGAAGCACTTGTCGGCCTGCTGCTTGGCTTTGTAGCCTATTTCATTTTGTCGGCCGTGCAATTGGCCGGTACGTTTATCGATTTTCAGGCAGGGTTTTCCATGGCCAATGTGATTGATCCGCAATCAGGGGCGCAAACGCCGCTTACCGGGGAATATTTGTACAGTTTTGCGCTGCTTTTATTGCTTTCCCTGAACGGGCACCACCTGCTTTTGGACGGGATTTATTACAGCTATTCGTTTATCCCGCTCGATCAGGCATGGGTCCATCTCGGGTCTTTCAATCTCGCAAAATATTTGGCAACCCTTTTGGCCCGTGTGTTTCTCGTCGCTTTTCAAATGTCGGCACCTGTTGTCGCCGTCCTGTTTTTAACGGACATTGCGCTTGGCATCATCGCCCGGACCGTACCGCAGCTTAATATTTTTGTGGTCGGCTTTCCGGTCAAAATTGCCGTTAGTTTGATCGCGCTGGCGGTGGCAATGGGCACGATTTATATCGCGGTTGAACATTTGTTTGAATGGATGTTTGTTGCGATGCGGAATTGTATGGCACTGTTGGGGGGATCCGTTTGAAGCACCTCTCACTCGATTTGCAGTTTTTCGCAGGGGAGAAAACAGAAAAGGCAACGCCGAAAAAGCGGCGTGATGCCCGCAAAAAGGGGCAGACAGCCAAAAGCCAGGATATCGTAACGGCTGTCATGCTTCTTGCGGTGTTTCTGTTCTTGTATTTCGGGGCCTCCTCGATCGGAAGCCCGATGATGGCACTCTTTCGCCAGGCTTTTTCAAAATATATGCTGCAGGATGTCACGGAGCAAAGCGTTGGCAAATTGATGACCGGCGTCATGAAACAGCTGGCTTCGATGCTTTTGCCGGTTATGGCCGTTGCCCTTTTGGCCGGCGTGGTCGGAAATGTGGCCCAAACCGGCCTCCTTTTTACCGGTGAAGGGCTGAAACCGAATATAAACAAAATCAATCCCGTCGCCGGATTAAAACGGATTTTTTCGATCCGGGCGCTTGTGGAATTGTTAAAATCCGTTTTAAAAATGGCGGTGGTCGGCGTTGTTGCTTTTTACGTCATTTGGGCCAATATCCAGGATATTTCAGGCCTGCCGTTTAAAAGCGCGGGCGATACGCTGGCTGCAGTCGGGCATCTCGCCGCCATAACCGGCATCAGCGCTTCTGTTGCCCTGTTTGTGCTCGCCGTTCTTGATTACTTGTACCAGCGTTTCGATTTTGAAAAAAATATCCGGATGTCCAAGCAGGAAATCAAGGAAGAATTTAAAAATATGGAAGGCGACCCGCTGATTAAATCAAAAATCAGGCAAAAGCAACGCGAAATGGCGATGCGGAGAATGATGCAGGAAGTGCCGAACGCCGATGTCGTCATTACGAACCCAACGCATTTTGCCGTCTGCCTCCGCTACGATGAAACAAAGAGCGATGCGCCCATCGTTGTGGCAAAAGGAGCGGACTTCCTTGCCCAAAAAATCAAATCGATCGCAAAAGAGCATGACATTGTCATGCTGGAAAACAGGCCGCTGGCAAGGGCGCTTTATGAGCAGGTGGAAGTTGGCGGACGCATTCCGGAACAGTTTTTTAAAGCAGTAGCGGAAATTTTGGCGTACGTATACAAAATCAAGCATAAAATTTAAGCTTTTTCATGCAAGTTAGGAGAGAAACCGTATGAGTGCAAGAGATTTGAGAGATATTCCCGTGATCGCAGGTGTCATTTTAATCGTCACTATGCTAATTATCCCTTTTCCGACATGGGCATTGAGCTTTTTAATTATATGTAATATTTCTCTTGCATTGATGGTACTTTTAATCTCAATGAATATGAAAGAGCCGCTTCAGTTTTCCGTCTTTCCGTCATTGCTGCTCATTTTAACCTTATTCCGGCTCGGGCTGAATATCTCAACCACCCGCTCGATCCTTTCCACCGGCAATGCCGGCGGGGTCATTGAGACGTTCGGATCGTTCGTTGTCGGCGGCAACATCGTCGTCGGGCTAGTCGTCTTTACGATTTTGATTATTATCCAATTTATTGTGATTACAAAAGGCGCTGAACGGGTGGCTGAAGTCGCGGCCCGGTTCACGCTCGATGCGATGCCGGGCAAGCAAATGAGCATTGATGCGGACTTGAATGCCGGCATGATATCCGATCAGGAGGCGCGCGCTCGCCGGGAAAAAGTCAGCCGGGAAGCAGACTTTTACGGCGCGATGGACGGTGCCAGCAAATTTGTCAAGGGCGATGCGATTGCCAGCATCATTATCGTTCTCATTAATCTTATCTTCGGGATCATTATCGGCATGACCCAGCTCGGCCTCTCCATTAGTGATGCCGCGAGCCAGTTTTCGCTGATGACCGTTGGTGACGGCATTGTCAGCCAGGTGCCGGCTCTGCTCATTTCGACAGCAACCGGGATCGTGGTCACGAGGGCGGCATCAGACGGCAATCTTGGCCAGGACGTAATGGCGCAGATGCTGTCCTATCCCAAAATGCTATATGTCGCGGGCGGCACGATCTTTCTGCTCGGCTTGTTTACGCCGATTAATGATTTTTTAACCATGACGGTGGCAGCGGCGCTGTTCATCGGCGGTTTCCGGCTCCAGCAAGTCCCGAAAAAGACGGAACAGGAAAGCGCGGAGAAAGCGGAAGAACTCCAGCCTGAGGAATTGAAAAGCCCGGAAAGCGTCATGAGCCTGCTCGATATTGACCCGATCGAATTCGAATTCGGCTACGGCCTGATCCCGCTTGTGGATGCCAACCAGGGGGGCGATTTGCTTGACAGGATTGTCATGATCCGCAGGCAGCTCGCCATCGAACTCGGCATTGTCATTCCGGTTGTCCGGATCCGCGATAATATCCAGCTTGAGCCGAATGAGTACCGGTTGAAAATTAACGGGAATGAACTTGCCAAAGGCGAGCTTCTTCTCGACCATTATTTAGCGATGGCGCCCGGCGAAGATGACGGCTCCGTTGAAGGTATTGAGACGGTCGAGCCTGCTTTCGGAATGCCGGCAAAATGGGTGACGGAAGAACAAAAAGAACAGGCGGAAATGATGGGCTATACGGTCGTGGACCCCCCGACGGTTGTCTCGACCCATATTACGGAAACGATCCGGCAAAACGCGTATATGCTGCTCGGAAGGCAGGAAACAAAAGCGTTGATTGACCATTTGAAAGAGTCGTACCCGGTGCTTGTGGAAGAGGTAACACCGAACCCGTTGTCCGTCGGCGAGATCCAAAAAGTGCTGGCGAATCTTTTGAAAGAAAATGTTTCCATCCGAAAACTGCCGATTATCTTTGAAACGTTAGCCGACTATGGTAAATTAACAACAGATACCGATTTGCTGACGGAATACGCCCGCCAAAGTCTCGCGCGGCAAATTACGGCGCAATATGCGCAAGACGGGCAATTAAAAGTCATCACCGTTTCGGGGAAAGTAGAGAAATTGATTGCGGATGGCATCCAGCGTACGGAACATGGCAATTATCTTTCCCTGGACCCGTCCGTGTCGCAAAAAATTGTGGAATCCGTTGCACAGCAGGTTGAGAGGGTATCGCTTACCGGCAGTTCCGCGGTCATCCTTTGTTCGCCTGCCATCCGCATGTATTTGCGGCAAATGATTGAACGGTTCTTTCCTCAGGTGCCGGTTCTTTCCTATAATGAACTGGAAGCAAACGTTGAGGTACAAAGCACAGGGCTGGTGAACATAGAATGAAAATTAAAAAGTTTATGGCGCCCAATATGTCTGAAGCAATGAAACAGATCCGTCTTGAGCTTGGGGACCAGGCCGTCATTTTAAATTCAAAAGTGGTCCAGCACAAAGGCTTTCTTGGATTTATGAAAAAGCGGAACATCGAAGTAATTGCAGCCGTTGACCCGGATGCCGGGAAAAACAGTCCGGTACAAACGGCCCCTGCCCGTGGTGAAAAACCTGCGCGCGCACCGGATGCCTCCGTCCGTTCAGAAAAAGAAAGCCTGCAAAAAGAAATCGCAGCGCTGAAAAAAGTGGTCCAGGAAGTGTCGAAATTTGGGAATCCCGCTTACCAAAAGTATCCACTGCCGATTCAAAAACGATTAAACACAGGTTTGCAGCAAGGGCTGGATGAATCGCTGCTGGTTGTGATCGGAGATGCCCTGTATGAAGAATGGGAGAAAGCAAACGGCAATCTGACGGAAAACGAAATTTTAAAGCAGGCGAAGGCACTGCTTCAAAAAAAGCTCGCCCATTTGACATACGGGGGGAGCCAGAAAAAGTACGTGAACCTGATCGGCCCAACCGGTGTCGGCAAAACGACGACACTCGCCAAAATGGCTGCACAGGCCGTGCTCGAAAAAAAAGAAAAAATTGCTTTCATTACAACGGATACGTATCGGATTGCAGCGATTGAACAATTAAAAACGTAT
Source organism: Weizmannia sp. CD-2023 (assembly GCF_036225245.1). Lineage (NCBI taxonomy): Bacteria > Bacillati > Bacillota > Bacilli > Caryophanales > Bacillaceae > Heyndrickxia > Weizmannia sp. CD-2023. The sequence goes on along the minus strand of NZ_JARTJQ010000084.1, from coordinate 67,065 downwards.
GCAAACCTGCTGAATGTGCCGCTCGAAGTGGTCTATAAATTGTCCGATTTCAAAAAAGCGATCGAAAAATTTTCCGATTTTGACCGTGTTTTTATCGATACCGCCGGCCGGAATTACAGGGAGCTGCAATATGTCCGCGAGCTTTCAGGACTCATCGATTTTCATGCGGAAATGGAAACCTTTCTGACGTTGTCGTTAACGATGAAAGAGAAAGATATGAAAGCCGTTTTTGACAGTTTTCAAAGCATCAGGATTGACCGGTTTATTTTCACCAAGCTGGATGAGACATCCACTTACGGCGCTGCGATCAATTTAATGGAACAGTATGGAAAAGGCTGTGCTTATGTGACAAACGGCCAGGATGTCCCTGATGATATGCTCGAGGCAACCCCCGGTATTTTTGCCGAATACGTATTTGGGGAGAACGACAAATGAGAGACCAGGCAGAACAGCTGCGCGCAAAGTTAAAAATGCAACACGGGATTCCGGCAAAAACGCTTGCAGTCGCAAGTGGAAAGGGCGGCGTCGGGAAGTCCAACATCTCGGTCAATTTGGCAATGGCACTTGCAGAAAGGGGAAAAAAAGTCCTTTTATTTGACCTGGATGTCGGCATGGGCAATATCCACGTCCTTCTCGGGCTTGACGCACCATACACGATCTCGGACTTTATCAACCGGAATATCCCACTTGCCCAAATGATATGCGACGGGCCGGCCGGTATTTCTTATATTTCTGCCGGCAACGGGTTTGCCCAGATTGTCGAGATGGAAGAAGCTGCTGTAACCAGGCTTGTCACAGAGCTCGAACTGCTCCAGTATGATTTTGATTACATCATTTTCGATATGGGTGCCGGCGCCGCGCCATCAAGCCTTAAAATTTTGCTTTCGGCTGATGATATTTTTATTGTCACAACACCTGAGCCGACAGCGATTACCGATGCTTATTCGATGATGAAATATATTTACATGCAGCAATTCAGCGCCCCCCTTTATTTAATTTGCAACCGGGCGGAAAAAGAAAAAGACGGGATGTTGACGTTAAACCGGCTTCAATTTACAGTTAAGAAATTTTTAGGGAAAGAAGTGAACATTCTCGGCGTTGTGCCGGAAGATGCGCATGTAAAAAAAGCTGTATCAAGGCAGCTGCCGTTTTACAGTGCATTTCCACATTCAGCGGCTGCAAGAAGAATCGATGAATTGCTTAACCGCTATGTATCCGGCAATTCGGACGGGCCCAGCCAGCGCGCACCGGTATTTATGCGGAAACTGAGGGGGCTTTTGTTGAAATCTTAAACATGCATGACAATAACAGGGCAATGAAATGACAGTTTTGAAAAACAGGGGGCAGATTTGTGAAATGGGAAAAACGTAAAGGAAGCGAACCGGAAAAAAACACGCAACCTTTGTCCGATCCTGTTCAAAGCGGACGGATAGCACAGAAAAAATTGGTTTGCATCGGAACATCGACCGGAGGCCCGCGCGCCCTGCAAACCGTTCTTTCTTCCCTGCCCGGGAATTTGGAAGCGCCCGTTCTGGTTGTCCAGCATATGCCAAGCGGATTTACAAAGTCGCTTGCCAACCGGCTGAATGCCATTTCAAACATCAGGGTGAAAGAAGCCGAGGATGGCGAAATGCTCAAGCCGGGGGCGGTTTATATTGCGCCCGGGGACTTCCATATGGGCGTGGAGGCGCACGGCGCACATCTCTTTATCCAGCTTGAGCAATCCGCGCCGGTTAACGGGCACAGGCCGGCTGTGGATAAAACATTTGAATCGGTGAGCATGCTAAAAAACTATGAAACACTTGCCATCATCATGACCGGGATGGGTTCAGACGGAACAAAAGGTTTGATCGCCTTAAAGAATCGCGGGCACGTAAGAGCGATTGCCGAAGCGGAAGAAAGCTGCATCGTTTACGGCATGCCGAGAAGTGCCATTGCCGCGAAAGTGGTGGATGAAGTTTTGCCGCTGGAAAAAATTGCGGAGGCAATCATGAAATTTATTAGTGATTAGGGTGTGGTATAGATGGAAATGAGCCAGTACTTGGAAGTGTTTATTGAAGAAAGCAGGGAACATATCCAGTCGTTAAACGAAAATGTGCTGCTACTTGAAAAAAGCCCGGATGACTTGCAAATTGTCAATGAAATTTTCCGTTCCGCCCACACATTGAAAGGGATGTCGGCAACAATGGGGTATGAAGATCTCGCCAATCTGACCCATAAGATGGAAAATGTGCTTGATGCCATCCGGAACGGGAAGCTGTCTGTAACCCCGGACATTATCGATGTGATTTTTACTGCGGTGGACCATCTGGAAGCGATGGTGGAATCGGTTGCAAACGGTGGGGACGGCAAATTGGATGTGAGCGGGACGATCGCCCGCCTCGAAGCGGTAGATCATGGTTCAGCCGGAGAGAAGAAGACGGAGAAAGAAACTTCAGCTGCGACAGCGGAAAAGGCGGAAACAGAGGAAGACGAATTTGACCAGTACGAACAGGCCGTGATTGTTCAATCGGAAGAACAAGGGTACAACTGTTACCAGTTCACGGTAAAATTGCGCAGCGACTGCCTATTAAAAGCGGCGCGGGTATTCATGGTCTTTGATATCCTTGAAAAATGCGGCGAGATCATCCATTCCGATCCGCCGGCCGACCAGCTGGAAGAAGAACAGTTTGACAATGAATTTAAAGTGACACTGATCTCAAAAGAAGACAGGGAAGAGATTCGCGAAAAAATCTGCAAGGTGTCAGAGATTGAAGATGTTAAAGCAAGCACCGTGACTCTCACAAAGCAGGATGGGCGCGGTCAACACCCGGAAACGGCAGAATCGGAGAAACCGGCAGAACCAGAGCAGAAAAAACAGGCAGCACCGGACGCAGCGGAAAAGCATCCGCAAAAACCGGCAAAAAAGCATCCGCAAAAACAGAAACATACAACCAAGACGATCCGTGTGAACATCGAGCGGCTGGATAATCTGCTGAATCTATTTGAAGAGCTGGTCATTGACCGCGGGCGCCTCGAACAAATTGCAAAAGAAGTGAACCATCCGGAGCTCAATGAAACCGTTGAAAGGATGTCCAGAATTTCCGGCGACTTGCAAACGATTATTTTGAACATGCGGATGGTGCCGGTCGAAACGGTGTTTAACCGTTTTCCGCGGCTTGTCCGCCAGCTGGCAAGAGAATTGCACAAAAAAATGGATCTCGACATTATCGGCGCCGAAACAGAACTGGACCGCACCGTCATTGATGAAATCGGCGACCCGCTTGTCCATCTGATCCGGAATTCGTGCGACCACGGCATTGAACAGCCGGAAGAAAGAAAGCGGGCAGGGAAGCCGGAAACAGGAACCATTACGTTAAAAGCTTATCACAGCGGCAACCATGTGTTTATAGAAATTGAAGACGACGGCGCCGGCATTAACCGTGAAAAAGTGTTGGAAAAAGCCATTGAAAAAGGCATTGTCAAAAAGGAAGAAGCCGGCAGTTTAACAGACAGCCAGATTTATAACCTGATTTTTGAATCCGGTTTTTCAACCGCTGACCATGTATCCGATATTTCCGGCCGGGGTGTCGGGCTGGATGTGGTGAAATCAACCATTCAATCATTGGGCGGCTCGATTTCTGTCCATTCCGCAGAAGGGCGCGGGTCCGTCTTTACGATTCAGCTGCCGCTTACCTTATCGATCATTTCCGTCATGCTTGTGGAAATCGGGACGGAAAAATATGCTGTTCCGTTATCCTCTATTGTAGAGACGGCCATTATTAAGAAGGGCGAAATATTAAAAGCGCATCACCAAAAAGTGATCGATTTCCGGGGCAAAGTGGTGCCGCTTGTCTTTTTGAATGAAATATTTGAAGTTCCGGATGCAAAGCAAAATGATGAATATGTCTCCGTACTGATTGTGCGAAAAGGGGAAAAACTGGCTGCATTTGTGGTGGACGCCTTTATCGGCCAGCAGGAAATCGTATTAAAATCTTTAGGAAATTATTTAACGAATGTATTTGCCATATCAGGCGCCACCATTCTTGGAAACGGCCAGGTTGCCCTTATCATCGACAGCAATGCGCTGATCAAATAGAAAACAAGGCGCTTGCCGCCCATTTCATTGCCCAGGAAAGAGGTTGAGATCGTTGGAGAAAGTGATCGTATTTCAGTTGAATGATAAAGAGTATGCCCTGCCGGTTACGCAGGTTTTGGCCATTGAAAAGCTGCAGCATATTACAAGAGTGCCGCTTACCGCTCCTTTTATACTTGGCGTGATGAATTTACGCGGTATCATTATTCCGGTCATTGATCTGAAAAAACGGTTTGGCATGGAGGATGACACGGACGCTGATAAGGAGGAACGCAAGCTGATCATCGTCCGGTTTGGAGAAATTGAAACGGGCCTGCTTGTGGACGAGGCGACGGATGTTCTGGATATCGACGAAAAAAAAGTGGAACCCGAGCCGGAAGTGGTAAACGCGGGCAAAGAGGACTTTATTTCCGGTGTGGCGAATATAAACCAGAGGCTTTTGCTGCTGCTTGATTTAGAAAAAACTTTAACGCCATTACAATAGGGGTATTTTAAATGGATATTAAAAATAAAATCACAAATCTTCACCTTGATGTCTTAAAAGAAATCGGGAATATCGGAGCGGGACATGCCGCAACGGCGCTTTCCAAATTGCTGCATAAAAAAATCAAAATGACGGTCCCGGATGTCCATATTGCCTCCTTTGAAGAAATTATGGAGCTGATCGGCGGCGCTGAGCTCGTTGTGGTGAGCGTGTTTTTGCGGATTGAAGGCGATGCGCCCGGCAATATTTTTTTCATCGTGCCGGTTGCCCAGGGCGAAAGATTCATTAAAGAAATGATCGAGGATCCGTCGTTCTCCTTTGAAAAGCCGCCATACCCGGAGCTCGGGCTGTCGGCGATGCTGGAACTGGGCAATATTTTGTCGGGGTCTTATTTAACGGCGCTTTCCGATTTTACGAAGCTGGATATGCTGCCTTCCGTCCCGGCACTCAGCATTGATATGTTCGGTTCCATTATCAGCTATGGTTTGATTGAACTGTCCCAGGTCAGCGATTATGCCATCGTGATTGATACAGTGCTGAGCGATGAGCAGGCGGAAAATTCCGATATGAAGGGGCATTTTTTCCTCTTTCCGGATCCGGATTCTTATGAAATCCTATTCCGTGCGCTAAGGGTTGAATTAGATGGATAGCGAAATGAACATTGTCAAAGTGGGCATTGCGGAAATGAAGATCGTCACTTCTCCCGGCCTGATCAGGACAACCGGGCTTGGCTCATGCGTTGGCGTCGTTTTGTACGATTTGCCGGCTAAAACAGCCGGGCTTGCCCATGTAATGCTGCCTTCATCCTTCATTGCGAAGAATGGAGAGCATATGAATAAAGCAAAATTTGCGGATACCGCTATTTTTGAACTGATCGGCATGCTGAAAAGCGCAGGCTGCCACCAGAGCAGACTGCTAGCAAAAATCGCCGGCGGAGCCGAAATGTTTTCTTTTTCTTCCATGAATGAAGCGATGCGGATCGGGCCGCGCAATGTCGAGGCTGTAAAACAGGAACTGAAAAAGTACCGCATTCAATTGGTGGCCGTAGATACCGGGGGAAATAGCGGCCGCACGATTGAATTTAACCCGGGAAATGCCGTACTGACCGTGAGAACGGTCAACCAGGGTTCTGTCGAAATATGACGAGGCCGCCCCTTTGTTTTCGGGAAAAGCGATGGCAACAAGGAGGGATGCGATATGGCGGAGGAGCCAAAACAGGGTGAGGAGCAGAAAGATTGGGATTTGTGGCTTAAATCCCGTGATCCGGAAGCCGGAAATGCCCTTGTGAAAAGATATATGCCGCTTGTTTCTTTCCATGTCCAAAGAATTGCCGCCGGGCTTCCCCGCAACGTGTCAAAAGAGGATTTAAAAAGCCTTGGCATGTTCGGGCTTTTGGATTCATTAAACAAATTTGATCCGTCCCGCGAACTGAGATTTGATACATATGCTTCTTTTCGGATCCGCGGCGCGATTTTGGACGGCCTGCGGAAAGAAGACTGGCTGTCAAGAGGCACAAGGGAAAAAGCGAAAAAAATTGAAAGCGCCATTGAAAGTCTCGAGCAGAAATACTTGCGCACCGTTTCTCCAAAAGAAGTCGCTTTGGAGCTTGGCATGGAAGAAACGGAAGTCTGCACAACGATGAATGAACAGTTTTTTGCCAATGTCCTGTCGATTGAAGAAACGGGCACCGATAATGATGAACCGGAAGCAGCATCCCGGTTCGTGTCCGGGGACAGGAATGCCGGCCAGCCGGAATCCGAGCTGGAAAAAAAGGAAACCGTAAAGGAACTGGCGGAGGCCATCCGTGCCCTGTCGGAAAAAGAGCAGCTTGTGCTGAGCCTCTTTTATCAGGAAGAATGCACGCTGACAGAAATCGGCGAAGTGATGGGGCTTTCCACTTCCCGGATTTCCCAGATCCATTCGAAGGCCATTTACAAACTGCGGAATATTTTGGAAAAACGGCTGCTGTAATCAGAGGGGGTGAATCAAACGGTTATTTTTTTCCTCATTCTTTCTTTCCTATTTAATGTGCTCTCCATTTTTGCCATCATCCTGCTCTATTTACGGCAAAACCGCTTTGCCCGGGCAGAACAAAACGTCAATAAAATGGTGAAAGAAATTGAAGACATCTTTTCCGTATACCTGATGGAGTTAAAAGAAGAAAACGATGCTTTCATCAAAAAAATGAAAGCAGGCAGGATGAAAGAGGCAAGCCCGGGGGAAAAAGCAGGGCCGGAAACGGGACAGCCGGGTTCGGAAACAAAACAACCGCCTGAGACAGAAGAAACAGCGGAACTGAAGTCAGATGCGCTCATCCAGGTATCCGCAAACCGGGCGTACCGGAATGCGGCCCGGCAAATTTCAGGGGAACAAAGCGATGGGCAGCTTCAGGAAGAAAAAAGCCTTTTGCAAAAAGTGAATGATTTGCAACAAAACGGGTATACTGTTGATGAAATTGCCCAAAAATTAAATAAAGGCCGCACGGAAATCGAGCTGCTTCTCAAATTTCAGACAGGACGCGGATAATGCTTGATTCGCATTTTTTTTTATGGTATAGTAATCGTTGGTGTTATCACACACGCTTCATGATTTAAAGGACGGTGCTGCTTTTAAGCGGTCTCCTTTTGAAAAGGATTGGGGCGGAGGAAAAAAACCATAGGAGGAAATAAAATGTCAGTAATCTCAATGAAACAACTGCTCGAAGCCGGTGTCCATTTCGGCCACCAGACGCGCCGCTGGAACCCGAAAATGAAAAAATACATTTTCACGGAACGGAACGGCATCTATATTATTGACCTGCAAAAAACGGTCAAAAAAGTAGAAGAAGCTTATAACTTTGTAAAAGATCTTGCAGGCAACGGCGGAAATATTCTGTTCGTCGGCACGAAAAAACAGGCGCAGGAATCCGTTAAAGATGAAGCGGAACGTTCCGGCATGTTTTACGTGAACCACCGCTGGCTTGGCGGAACCTTAACCAACTTTGAAACGATCCAAAAACGGATTGACCGTTTGAAACAAATCGAAAAAATGGAAGAAGACGGCACATTTGATGTCCTTCCGAAAAAAGAAGTCGTCCAGTTGAAAAAAGAACACGACCGTTTGGTGAAATTCCTTGGCGGCATTAAAGATATGCGGAACCTGCCGGATGCATTGTTTGTAATCGATCCGCGCAAAGAACGCATCGCGGTAGCGGAAGCAAGAAAATTAAACATTCCGATTATCGGGATTGTGGATACAAACTGCGATCCGGATGAAATTGACTATGTCATTCCGGCAAACGATGATGCGATCCGTGCGGTCAAACTTTTGACCAGCAAAATGGCGGATGCTATTGTGGAAGCAAAACAGGGCGAAGAAGGTGCCGCTGAAGTTCCGGCCGAATCCGGCGAAACAGCGGGCACGGAAGAAACGACTGTCGAAGCCTGATCCGTTTTCCGGCCGGGGTTTGACAGCGGCCGCACCTTACCCAAAATATCCCAATAAAAAAGGTGATAAGAAGGTTTGTGCTTATCACCTTTTTTTAGGGAGACGTACATAAACTTGAAGGAGGAAATCCGATGGCAATTACAGCTCAAATGGTGAAAGAACTTCGTGAAAAAACCGGCGCAGGCATGATGGATTGCAAAAAAGCGCTGACGGAAACGAACGGCGATATGGAAAAAGCGGTGGACTATCTTCGTGAAAAAGGGATCGCAAAAGCGGCGAAAAAGGCAGACCGCGTTGCTGCAGAAGGAACCACTTACGTATTAAGCGAAGGCAACCACGCCGTCATTCTCGAAGTCAATGCCGAAACAGACTTTGTTGCAAAAAATGCAGAATTCCAAAACCTTGTAAAAGAAATCGCTGAACATTTGCTTCAAAGCAAACCGGCCGATCTGGATGCCGCTTTACAATCAACAATGGCAAACGGATCGACTGTCAATGATTTTATTACACAGGCGATTTCCAAAATCGGTGAAAAAATTTCGCTCCGCCGTTTTGCCCTGAAAACGAAAACGGATAACGGTGCGTTCGGCGAATACCTCCACATGGGCGGCCGTATCGGTGTGCTCACTGTTCTTGAAGGCACAACCGATGCTTCTGTTGCAAAAGACGTTGCCCTTCATGTTGCAGCGATGAATCCGAAATACATCTCCCGCGACCAGGTTTCGGAAGAAGAAGTGGCCCATGAACGCGAAGTATTAAAACAACAGGCGCTGAACGAAGGCAAACCGGAAAAGATTGTGGAAAAAATGGTGGAAGGACGCTTGAAGAAATACTTCGAGGAAATTTGTGTGGCAGACCAGGCGTTTGTCAAAAATCCGGATCAAACGGTTGGGCAGTTCGTCGCTTCCCATAATGCAAAAGTGGCAGATTTTGTCCGTTATGAAGTCGGCGAAGGCATTGAAAAACGCCAGGAAAACTTTGCTGAAGAAGTCATGAATCAAGTGAAGAAAAACTAGTTTTAAAAGGGGAACACAGTGTGTTCCTCTTTTTAAAAGAAGGCAGGATTTTAACCTTGCAAAAAAAACGCCCCGTTTACCGGCAAAGATGGACCGGGGCAATTTTACATAACCATATTGGAGGTTCAAAATGGACACCCCTAAATATAAACGTGTCGTATTGAAATTAAGTGGTGAGGCATTGGCTGGAGAGCAGGGCTTTGGTATTCATCCGACGGTCATCCAGTCCGTCGCGCGGCAAGTAAAAGAAATTGTCGAGCTTGGCGTTGAAGTGGCGATTGTCGTCGGCGGCGGCAATATTTGGCGCGGCAAGATCGGCAGCCAGATGGGAATGGACAGGGCAACGGCTGATTATATGGGCATGCTCGCCACGGTCATGAATGCAATGGCCCTTCAGGACAGCCTGGAACAGAGCGACGTGGAAACACGCGTGCAGACTTCCATTGATATGCGCCAGGTGGCAGAACCTTATATCAGAAGGCGGGCCATCCGCCATCTGGAAAAGGGTCGTGTCGTTATTTTTGCCGCCGGTACGGGCAACCCGTTTTTCTCCACCGATACGACCGCCGCGCTGCGTGCAGCAGAAATTGAAGCCGATGTCATTTTAATGGCAAAAAATAATGTGGACGGTGTTTATTCTGCCGATCCGAAACTGGACAAAGATGCTGTGAAATATGAAGAGCTTTCATATCTGGATGTCATCAAAGACGGCCTCGCTGTCATGGACTCCACCGCGTCCTCTTTATGTATGGACAATGACATCCCGCTTATAGTATTCTCAATTATGGAGGAAGGAAACATCAAACGCGCCGTCTTGGGCGAAACCATTGGGACAATCGTTAGGGGGAAAATATGATGGCAAATCAGGTCATTGACACTGCAAAAGATAAAATGGCAAAAGCAATCCAGGCTTTTCAGCGCGAACTCGGCTCCATCCGTGCGGGGCGTGCAAACGCGGCCCTGCTCGATAAAATCACGATAGATTACTACGGCGCTAGGACACCTGTAAACCAGCTTGCGTCCATTTCCGTGCCGGAAGCGCGCCTGATGGTGATCCAGCCGTATGATAAAACGGTGCTGGGTGAAATTGAAAGGGCCATTTTAAAATCGGATCTCGGCCTTACGCCGAATAATGACGGTTCCGTAATCCGCCTTTCCATCCCGCCTTTAACGGAAGAACGTAGAAAAGAACTGGTGAAGCTCATCAAAAAAGAAGCGGAAGAAGCAAAAGTTGCCATCCGTAACGTGCGCCGTGATGCCAATGATGAACTGAAAAAGCAGGAGAAAAACGGTGAGATTACAGAAGATGAGCATCGTGGTTTCGCGGAAGACGTTCAGAAAATCACCGACCAGCACATTCAAAAAATCGATAAAATGACAAAAACAAAAGAGCAGGAAATTATGGAAGTCTGACTGCCGGACAAAAAACTTCCGTTGGCAAGCGGCCGATGGAAGTTTTTTATTATGTTATCAGTGCGCGCTTTTCCCGGGAGCATGGAATGTTCCGGTTCTAAAATCCTGTCATATTGCCGGAAAATGGGGCTACACACGCGTTTAAAAGGGGATACAAAGCCGGTTTTCCATACACCCCCAAACCAAATGGCCGGATCGTTTAAAAAACAGAACTACACAAACGCATCCATTTTCTCTATAATAGAGGTTGGCAAATGGAATACAAAGGTCATACCACTTTTGCCGGAAACGACTGAACACGTATGGCCGCGGTACCGTGCATAAAGTTGCAGGCGGATACCATTTGGAGGGCAAATGTGCATATGAATTTAAAAAGATGGAAATCTTTCGATAAAGAAGGCCGCGACACGACAACCCGCGGCGAAAAAGTGAAAGCTGCCGCCATCCCGGAACATGTCGCCATCATCATGGACGGCAACGGAAGATGGGCGAAAAAACGCCATTTGCCGCGGGTGGCCGGCCATCACGAAGGCATGAAAACCGTCCGGAAAATTACCCGTATCGCCAACCGGCTCGGAATCAAAGTATTGACGCTGTATGCTTTTTCAACAGAAAACTGGAAACGGCCAAAATTAGAAGTGGAATACTTAATGAAGCTGCCGGAAGAATTTTTATCCACTTATCTTCCCGAGCTGAAAGCGGAAAATGTGAAAGTGCAGATGATGGGGTGCAAAGAAAAAATCCCGCTTCATACTCAAAGGGCCATCAATAAAGCGATCAGTGAAACGGCGCAAAACGACGGGCTGATTCTCAATTTTGCGTTGAACTACGGGAGCAGGGATGAAATTATGCGCGCCGTGAGAAATATTTTAATGGATGTAAAAAATGGTATAATGAATGAAAACGAGCTGACCGAGGAAGTGTTCCACCAGTACTTAATGACGCACGGCCTGCAGGACCCCGACCTTTTAATCCGGACGAGCGGGGAAATCCGGCTCAGCAATTTTATGTTGTGGCAGCTGGCGTATACGGAGTTTGTGTTTACCGATGTGTTATGGCCGGATTTTAATGAGGAACATTTTTTAAGTGCGATTGAAGAATATCAAAAACGTTCCCGAAGATACGGCGGTTTAAAAAGTGAGGAGCAGTCTGAATGAAGCAAAGAATCATTACAGCCATCGTGGCAGCAGCTTTTTTTATTCCTTTTGTGATATACGGGAGATGGCCGTTTGCGCTGCTCGTGTATGCCATGGCGACCGTTGCGCTATACGAGCTGTTGCGGATGGGAAAACAGTCATTTTTTTCCTTTGGCGGCCTCCTTTCCGTCCTGCTGCTTTGGCTGATTTTATTTCCATCAAAGTATATGCATGTCATCGCACAAACAGGCTTTTCAAAGCTTGAATTGGTGTATATGATCGTGCTGCTTTTTCTTGCCTACATGGTGGTGACGAAAAACCGGTTTACATTTGAGCAGGCTGGTTTCCACATTTTGTCCGCCATCTACGTTGGCATCGGCTTTTATTATTTTATTGAAACAAGAAATGCGCCAGATGCGGGCATAACCTATATTTTTTACGCCCTGTTTCTCATTTGGGCAACGGATTCCGGCGCTTATTTCGTCGGACGGGCTTTTGGAAAGCATAAGCTGTGGCCAGAGATCAGCCCGAATAAAACGGTTGAAGGCGCGCTTGGCGGCGTACTGTGTGCGGTCATTGTTGCTGTGCTGTTTTTTTTCTATTCCAATATCGGCCTCGGGCTCGGGCGGCTCATGGTGTCCACGGTCGTCCTCTCCGTTTTCGGCCAGATCGGGGATTTGGTGGAATCCGCGTATAAACGGCATTACGGGGTAAAAGACGCAGGGAAAATCCTGCCCGGGCACGGCGGCATTTTGGACCGCTTTGACAGTTTATTGTTTGTCCTCCCGCTTATCCATTTTTTAAAAATGATGGCGGGATAGAAAAAGAGGTGGATAGCATTGAAGCAAATCAGCTTATTGGGGGCGACGGGCTCCATTGGTACACAAACGCTGGATGTGATCCGGAACCATCCGGAAGCATTCCGGCTCGCGGCCTTTTCAGCAGGGAGAAATCTCAATTTAACGAGGAAAATTATTTCGGAGTTTCATCCGGCGCTTGTCTCTGTCGCTGACAAAGAAGACTGTGCCCGGCTGAAAACCGAATTCGGGGACAGCCCGGTTGTGCTCTACGGGGAAAAAGGGATGGTCGAAACGGCGGTATATGCCGAATCGGATATTTTGGTCAATGCGGTGCTTGGCAGTGTCGGGCTGTTGCCGACTTTGGAGGCGATCCGGGCGGGGAAAACTGTTGCGATCGCCAATAAAGAAACGCTCGTCACAGCCGGTCATCTCGTGATGAATGCAGCAAGGCGCGCCGGCACTGAGATTCTTCCGATTGACAGTGAGCATTCCGCCATTTTTCAATGTTTGCAAGGGGAAAACCAGGATGAGATCGAACGACTCATCATCACCGCATCCGGCGGCAGTTTCCGTGATTATACAAGGGAACAGCTTGAAACCGTCACCGTAAAAGATGCGCTGAACCACCCGAATTGGTCGATGGGCGCCAAAATCACGGTTGATTCGGCAACAATGATGAATAAAGGGCTCGAAGTCATTGAAGCACACTGGCTGTTCGGCCTTCCCTTTGAAAAAATTGATACTATCCTGCACCGCGAAAGCATCATCCACTCTCTCGTCGAATTCCGTGACAGCAGCGTAAAGGCGCAGCTCGGGATGCCCGATATGCGCATCCCGATTCAATATGCGCTCGGATTTCCAAAAAGGTTGCCGCTACCGGATGCAAAGCGGCTCGATTTGGCGGAAATCGGCCGGCTTCATTTTGAAAAAATGGATGAAGAACGCTTTTACTGCCTGAAACTTGCCTATGAAGCCGGAAAAGCCGGCGGATCGATGCCGGCCGTGCTGAATGCGGCCAATGAGGTGGCGGTCCATGCCTTTTTGCAGGAAAAAATTTCGTTTTTGCAAATTGATCAGTTGATTGAAAAGGCGCTTGCAAGGCATAATGTAATTATACACCCTGATTTGGAAACGATCTGGGCCGTTGACCGTGAGACGCGGGACTATGTGGCCTCGCTCATATAAGCGGGAGCTTGCCCGGAGTTCCTGAAAAAGGCGGAGACTATTTTAAAGTAAGGTGGTATTCATTTGACGACAGTTATAGCCTTTATTTTGATTTTTGGTTCACTTGTCATTTTCCATGAAGCCGGGCATTTCTTTGTTGCCAAAAAAGCCGGGATTTTATGCCGCGAATTTGCGATCGGATTCGGCCCGAAGATCCTTTCGTTTAAGAAAAACGAAACGCAGTATACCGTCCGCCTGCTTCCGATCGGCGGATACGTACGGATGGCGGGGGAAGACCCGGATATGCCGGAGTTGAAGCCAGGCCAGCGGGTTGGGCTGCTTTTCGATGAAAACGAAGCCGTTGAAAAAATCGTGGTGAACGGAAAAGACCGGTATACCGGATTGCGCATGATTGAAACGGAATCTGCAGATCTGGAACGTGCGCTTGTAATCAAAGGCTATGAAGAAGGCGATGATGAACACCTCCGGACGTTTAAAGTGAAAAGGGATGCCGTGCTTGTCGAAGACCGGATGGAAATGCAAATCGCGCCTTGGGACCGCCAGTTTGCCTCCAAATCGCTTGGGAAGCGGGCGCTCACGATTTTTGCGGGCCCGCTCATGAATTTCGTTCTGGCAGCCCTTGTCTTTACCCTTATGGCCGTGGTGCAGGGGGTGCCGATGACCGATCCGGTGCTCGGAACGGTTGTCAAGGACAGTGCTGCGGCAAAGGCCGGGCTGCATAAAGGGGATACAGTGATCAGCATTGACGGTGCCGAAATCTCGACGTGGAATGACATTGTCGACGTGATCCAAAAACACCCTGATGAAAAAATTACGTTTACAGTGGAACGGAACGGCAAAACAATGGACATTCCGGTGACGCCAAAAAGCATTTCAGAGGACGGGAAGACCATCGGGAGAATCGGCGTGACCAGCCCGGTTGACCATTCCCCGCTGAAAGTAGCCACGTACGGCATTACACAGACATACGTTTGGACGGTGGAAATTTTTAAACTGCTTGGCCACCTGATCAGCGGCGGCTTTTCCATTGATATGCTGTCAGGCCCTGTCGGCATTTACAAATCAACAGAGACCGTCGCCAAGTCGGGCATCATTTATTTGTTTAAATGGGCAGGATTGTTGAGCATCAACATCGGGATTATGAACCTGCTCCCGCTGCCGGCTTTAGATGGCGGCAGGCTGCTGTTTTTCGGCATCGAAGCATTGCGGGGCAAACCGATTGACCGGCAAAAAGAAGGCATCGTCCATTTTATCGGTTTTGCGCTCCTGATGCTGTTGATGATTATTGTCACCTGGAATGATATCCAAAGATTTTTCCTGTAAAGTTTCCGGTTTCGAGGGGGTTCCAGCGGGCCCTGTTGCAAAAGGGCCTGCTTCCTTACCTGCTTTACGGAGACGGTTATAAAATGGATTTGCATTTTTGATCCGCCATTAGCCCGGTTTGGCCCGCTCGTCTTCACAAGCAACGCCAAATCTTCGTATTTTTACCGTGCGGATCCCTTTTAAAATCTGCATTTCTAGCACCCTGGCCCGGCTTTTGATTTACAATCTCTTACCATCCAACCTTGGACCTGGTTTGCTGAATCGGGGGAATAGAAACGAAGGAACGTAAT
The DNA here is from genome assembly GCF_036225245.1 of Weizmannia sp. CD-2023. Classification (NCBI taxonomy): domain Bacteria; kingdom Bacillati; phylum Bacillota; class Bacilli; order Caryophanales; family Bacillaceae; genus Heyndrickxia; species Weizmannia sp. CD-2023. The sequence continues at coordinate 51,917 of NZ_JARTJQ010000084.1, read as the reverse complement.
CAACGCGACTGATCTATAATAAATGAATACGGGAGTGCGATGTATGAAACAGAGCAAATTGTTTATTCCGACATTGCGGGACGTACCGGCAGAAGCCGAGGTGAAAAGCCATCAGCTGCTGCTCCGTGCCGGTTACATACGGCAAATTGCAAGCGGTGTTTATACGTATTTGCCGCTCGCGAAAAAAGTCTTACATAAAATTGAAGCGATTATCCGCGAAGAATTGGAAGCTATCGGTTCCATGGAATTGCTGATGCCGTCCCTCCAGCCGGCGGAATTGTGGCAGGAATCGGGGCGCTGGTATTCTTACGGGCCGGATTTGATGCGCCTTAAGGACCGGCATGAACGGGACTTTGCGCTCGGGCCGACGCATGAAGAAGTGATCACAAGTTTAATTCGGAACGAAGTAAAATCGTATAAACGCCTGCCGCTTTCTTTATACCAAATTCAAACGAAATTTCGGGATGAAAAGCGCCCGCGTTTCGGCTTGCTGCGCGGACGGGAATTCATCATGAAAGACGCGTATTCTTTCCATGCCAACAAAGAGAGCCTTGATGAGACGTATAAGGATATGTATCGGGCTTATACCAATATATTCTCGCGGTGCAAACTGGATTTCCGCGCCGTATTGGCGGACTCGGGCGCGATCGGCGGGAAAGATACGCAGGAGTTTATGGTGCTGTCTGAAATCGGGGAAGACACCATTGCGTATTCCGACTCATCCGATTATGCGGCAAATATTGAAATGGCGGAAGTGAAGACCGTTTACACAAAGCCGGATGAAGCGGAAAAACCGCTCGAAAAAATTCCGACCCCGGGGCAAAGAACGATCGCGCAAATTGCGGACTTTCTAAAGGCAGATCCTGAAAAATGCCTGAAGACCCTTGTGCTGAAAGCGGATGATGAATATGTCATTGTGCTGGTCAGGGGCGATCATGACGTAAATGAAGTCAAAGTCAAACATCTTCTCGGTTCTGAAACGATTGAAATGGCAGATCCGGAAGCCATCAAGTCGATCATGGGGGCGGATCCCGGTTCGCTCGGCCCTGTCGGCGCGCCGGAACAGATCCGGATTTTGGCCGATCACGCCGTCCGCTATGTAGTCAACGGCATTTGCGGTGCCAATGAGAATGACTTCCACTATGTGAATGCGAATCCGGAGAGGGATTACCGCGTCGATCTATACGGGGATCTCCGCAATATCCAGGAAGGCGACCCGTCACCGGACGGAAAGGGAACGATCCGGTTTGCACGCGGCATAGAGGTCGGGCATATTTTCAAACTCGGCACAAAATACAGTGAGGCCATGCACGCCGCCTTTTTAGACGAAAACGGCAGGGAGCAGGTCATGTTGATGGGGTGTTACGGGATTGGTGTCTCCCGCACTTTAACAGCAGTGTGCGAACAGCATAACGATGATAAAGGGCTTGTTTGGCCTGTCAATCTGGCGCCGTTTGACGTGCATCTCGTTCCGGTAAATATGAAGGATGCCCAACAATCCGCCCTTGCAGAATCGCTCCATGCGGAACTTGAAAAGCAGTTTACCGTCTTGATGGATGACAGAAACGAGCGCCCGGGTGTGAAATTTGCGGATTCCGACCTGATCGGCCTGCCTGTCCGGGTAACCGTCGGGAAAAAAGCGGCGGAAGGCATCGTCGAAGTGAAAATCAGAAAAACCGGGGAAGTGCTCGAAGTGAAAAAAGAGGATTTGGCCGAGACAATTTCTAATATTTTAGCACAACTTGCTTCATGACAGGGGCATCGGCTTACCGGCCGGTGCTTCTCTTCTTTTCCTGCAAAAAAGAGGCAGAAAATGTTTTGCCTGGAAAATTTCAACACCCGAACCTTTCAACACTACCGGGAAAAATTCCGGAAAGATTGCATTCGGGACGCTTGTTTTTTAAGATAAAGATAGATTGAATGAAAAAGGATGGGAGAGGACAAGATGATTGAAAATCCCGCCGGAAAGAAAGAAAGGTTCCAGATTTTGCTCCGGCAGCTGGAACTGCTTGATGACAGGTTTTACGAGCATTTTAAATACGGAGAAATTGAAAAACTAGTTGTGGAACGCCAGTCAAAGCGATGGCATTTTTATTTTTTGCTCGAAAAAATTCTCCCCTTTGAAGTGTACTTGACATTTACAACCCGTTTGCGCCAGGCTTTTCAGCATATTGCCGACGTCCGTTTTTCAATCCGGGCGAAAGACCCTTCTTTTGGGCCGGCGCTGATTGCCGATTACTGGAAAGCGTGCCTAGGAGAACTGGAAGGCATGTCGCCGATGCTTTTGTCCCTACTTGCGGAGCAGGTGCCGTCACTTTCCGGCAATAAGCTGGTGGTAACCGGCCGCAATGAACCGGAAGCAGCGACATTAAAACAAAAATACGGGGAATGGATCGTCCGTTTTTACGAACGGGCCGGTTTTCCGCAGCTGATGTTTGACACGGAAATTTCGGCGGCACCTGAAGCAAGTGAAGCATACGCCAAATTTATGGAAGAAAAGAAAAAAGAAGATGAGGAACGGGCAAAACAGGCCGTTCTCGAAATGCAGAAGCACGTGAATGAGCAACAGAGCGGGGAAGAAACGCACGACGCGGGACCGCTTATGATCGGGCTGAGAATCCCGCCCGATGATGATATCCGCCGCCTTTCCGAGATTGTTGATGAAGAACGGCGGATTACGGTGGAAGGCTATGTGTTTGACGTCGAAACGAAAGAACTGCGCAGCGGGCGGACGCTTTTGACGTTAAAAATCACCGATTATACGAGCTCCATTCTCGTGAAGATGTTTTCGCGGGATAAGGAAGATGCCGCACAATTTGCCCGCGTGAAGAAAGGGATGTGGCTGCGTGCGCGCGGCAGCATCCAGAACGATACGTTTGTCCGTGATCTGGTCATGATCGCCAACGATCTTTCTGAAGTAGCCCCGCGCGTCCGGAAAGACCATGCGCCGGAAAATGAGAAGCGGGTCGAACTCCATCTCCATACGCCGATGAGCCAGATGGATGCGGTCACTTCCGCGTCTACCCTTGTCGCCCAGGCAAAAAAATGGGGCCATCCGGCGATTGCGATCACAGACCACGCCGTCGCGCAAAGTTTTCCGGAAGCTTACAGCGCCGGCAAAAAGAACGGTATAAAAGTCATCTTCGGCGTTGAAGCCAATCTTGTCGACGACGGGGTGCCGATTGCCTATAATGATGCGCACGTCCACCTTGATGAAGCGACATATGTCGTCTTTGACGTTGAAACAACGGGATTATCTGCCGTTTATGATACGATCATCGAAATCGCTGCGGTGAAAATCCAAGACGGCGAAGTGGTCGATACGTTTGAACGGTTTGCCAATCCCGGACGTCCGCTGTCCAATACGATTATTGAGCTGACCCATATTACCGACGATATGTTAAAAGATGCGCCGGACATTTCCGAAGTGTTGAAAGAATACAATGAATGGATTGGCGACGCGGTGCTTGTAGCCCACAATGCTTCGTTCGACATCGGGTTTTTAAACGTTGGCCTGAAAAAAGCCGGGCTGCCGAAATCCAATAACCCCGTCATTGATACGCTCGAACTCGGACGGTTTTTATATCCGGATTTCAAAAACTACCGGCTGAACACGCTCGCGAAAAAATTCAATGTGGAACTGACCCAGCACCACCGCGCAATCTACGATACGGAAGCAACAGGACAAATCTTTTTAAAAATGCTGAAAGACGCCCGTAACCGGGGGATCACATACCATGACGAGCTGAACCAGTATATGGGGGAAGGCGGCGCGTACAAGCGGGCGCGCCCGTCGCACTGCACGCTGCTTGTCCGGACGCAGGAAGGCTTGAAAAATTTATTTAAACTGATTTCTCTTTCCCATATCGATTACTTTTACCGTGTGCCGCGTATTCCGCGTTCCGAGCTGCAAAAGTACCGGGAAGGCATTCTCGTCGGGTCCGGCTGTGACAAAGGCGAAGTATTTGAAGGCATGATGCAGAAAGATCCGGCGGAAGTAGAGGAGATCGCCCGCTTTTATGATTATCTTGAAGTCCATCCGAAAGAAGTGTACGCCCCGCTCATCGACCAGGAACTGATAAGGGATGAAAAGGCGCTTGAAGAAATCATCACGAAAATCGTCAGGCTCGGGGAAAAATTAAATCTGCCGGTTGTCGCAACAGGCAATGTCCATTATTTAAACCCCGAAGACAAAATTTACCGGAAAATCCTGATCAGCTCCCAGGGCGGTGCCAATCCGCTGAACCGGCACCGGCTGCCGGACGTGCATTTCCGCACGACGGATGAAATGCTTGCATGCTTCTCGTTTTTAGGCGAAGAAAAGGCAAAAGAAATCGTGGTTGACAACACGAATAAAATTGCCGGCTTAATCGAGGACGTCAAGCCGGTAAAAGATGAGTTGTACACGCCGAAAATTGAAGGGGCGGAAGAAGAAATCCGCGAGCAAAGCTATAAGCGCGCGAAAAGGATTTACGGGGATCCACTTCCCGAAATTGTCGAAGCACGGCTTGAAAAAGAGCTAAAAAGCATTATTGGTCACGGATTTGCGGTCATTTATCTGATTGCCCATAAACTTGTCAAGAAATCATTGAATGACGGTTACCTTGTCGGTTCGCGGGGGTCTGTCGGCTCTTCGCTTGTTGCAACGATGACGGAAATCACCGAAGTCAACCCGCTCCCACCGCATTATGTGTGCCCGAACTGCAAGCATTCCGAGTTTTTCAATGACGGTTCGGTCGGTTCCGGTTTTGACCTGCCGGATAAAAACTGCCCGGCGTGCGGAGCAAAATACAAAAAAGACGGCCATGATATTCCGTTTGAAACGTTCCTTGGCTTTAAAGGGGACAAGGTGCCGGATATTGACCTGAACTTTTCGGGTGATTACCAGCCGCGCGCCCACGCCTATACAAAAGTGCTGTTCGGCGAAGAGTATGTATACCGTGCCGGCACGATCGGCACGGTTGCGGAAAAAACGGCCTACGGCTATGTAAAAGGGTATGCCCAGGACCATAATCTGACATTCCGGAGCGCTGAAATTGACCGGCTTGTCCAAGGCTGCACCGGGGTGAAACGGACGACCGGCCAGCATCCGGGCGGCATTATCGTCGTCCCGGATTATATGGATATATACGATTTTACGCCGATCCAGTATCCGGCGGACGATCACAATTCGGAATGGCGGACAACGCATTTTGATTTCCACTCGATCCACGATAATATTTTGAAGCTTGATATACTCGGGCACGATGATCCGACCGTCATCCGCATGCTCCAGGACTTAAGCGGGATTGACCCGAAAACGATCCCGACCGATGACCCGGAAGTGATGAAAATTTTCAGCGGGCCGGAACCGCTCGGGGTTACGGAAGAGCAGATTATGTGCAAAACCGGCACGCTCGGCATTCCGGAATTTGGCACAAAGTTTGTGCGCCAGATGCTGGAAGATACAAAACCGACGACTTTTGCCGAACTGGTCCAGATTTCAGGGCTTTCGCACGGAACGGACGTATGGCTCGGCAACGCCCAGGAACTGATCCAAAACGGCACCTGCACCCTGCCTGAAGTAATCGGCTGCCGGGACGATATTATGGTCTATTTAATCTATCAGGGCTTAGAGCCGTCCCTTGCTTTTAAAATTATGGAATCGGTACGGAAAGGGAAAGGGCTCACGCCTGAAATGGAAGAAGAAATGATCAAGCAAAACGTGCCAAATTGGTATATTGAATCGTGCAAAAAGATTAAATACATGTTCCCGAAAGCCCACGCCACCGCCTATGTGCTGATGGCGGTAAGGATCGCTTACTTCAAGGTGTACCATCCGCTGATCTACTATGCGACGTATTTTACGGTGCGCGCGGAGGATTTCGATCTCGATGTCATGATCCACGGTTCGAATTCCATCAAGGCAAAAATCAGTGAAATTAATGCAAAAGGGATGGACGCATCGGCGAAGGAGAAAAGTTTGCTGACCGTGCTCGAACTGGCGCTTGAAATGACGGCGCGCGGCTTCCGCTTCCAGCCGATTGATTTGTACCGGTCGGAAGCAGACAAGTTTGTCATTGACGGCGATTCGCTCATTCCGCCGTTTAATGCGATTCCGGGTCTTGGTACAAACGCTGCGGTCAATATCGTAAAAGCGCGCGAAGAAGGTGAATTCCTTTCAAAAGAAGACTTGCAGCGCCGCGGAAAAGTCTCCAAAACGATTATGGAATACCTTGACGGGCACGGCTGCTTAGAGTCGCTGCCGGAGCAGAACCAGCTGTCGCTTTTCTAAATACGGGTTAAGGCCCGCTGTTTGCTTTTTTTTGCCTGTTATGGTATAGTTTTTTATGGAAATACTACGGATAAACGCTCGTGCGAAAGAGTGGGGCCATCACCCCGCTCTTTCGTGTTTTAAATCGGATTTTTGAGGAGGTCAGCATGAGTAAAGTCGTTGAAGTGGTGGAACAACTGGCATCCCCGGTTGTGGAAGGGCTCGGCCTTGAACTTGTTGATATCGAATACGTCAAAGAAGGAAAAAACTGGTTTCTTCGTGTTTATATTGACAAAGAAAACGGGGTCGATATCGAAGAATGCGGGCTCGTCAGCGAACGGCTCGGGGAAAAGCTCGATGAAGCGGACCCGATTCCCCATAATTATTTCCTTGAGGTTTCCTCCCCGGGTGCGGAACGCCCGTTAAAAAAAGCGCGTGACTTTGAACGTGCTGTCGGCCGGACCGTCCTCGTGAAAACGTATGAACCGCTTGACGGGGAGAAAACGTTCCAGGGAAAATTGATTGCTTTTCACAACGGGTGCCTAACATTAGAATGTAAAGTGAAAACGAAGAAAATCGAGAAGGAAATTCCGTATGACAAAGTGGCCAACGCACGGCTTGCCGTTGAATTTTAAAAATGCATCATTTTTCAAAAAATGAAGGGGGATCCAATTTCCATGAGCTCAGAACTGGTAGATGCGCTTACGATACTTGAAAAAGAAAAAGGAATTTCGCGGGATGTGCTCGTTGAAGCCATCGAAGCCGCGCTTGTATCGGCATACCGCCGCAATTTTAACCAGGCACAGAATGTAAGGACGGATTTAAATCTGGCGAACGGGACGATCCGTGTGTTCGCGCGTAAAGACGTGGTTGAAGAAGTATTTGACCCGCGCCTTGAAATTTCGCTTGAAGATGCCCAGAAAATCAATCCGTCTTATGAAATCGGCGATGTTGTCGAATTGGAAGTCACGCCGAAAGATTTTGGCCGGATCGCCGCACAGACAGCAAAACAGGTTGTCACGCAGCGCGTCCGGGAAGCGGAACGGGGAATCATTTACAATCAATTTATCGACCGTGAAGACGAGGTCATGACCGGGATTGTGCAGCGGAAAGATCCGCGTTTTACGTATGTCAGCCTCGGAAAAACAGAAGCACTGCTGCCGCCGGGGGAACAATCCCCGAATGAAACGTACAACCCGCATGACCGGATTAAGGTCTACATTACAAAAGTCGAACGGACAACAAAGGGGCCGCAAATTTTTGTCTCGCGCACCCATCCCGGCCTTTTAAAACGGCTGTTTGAACTTGAAGTGCCGGAAATTTACGATGGCATCGTAGAAATCCGTTCGATCGCCCGCGAAGCAGGGGACCGTTCGAAAATTTCGGTTTACACCGACCGCCCGGAGGTTGATCCTGTCGGCGCATGCGTCGGGCCTAAAGGGCAGCGCGTCCAGGCGATTGTAAATGAACTTCACGGGGAAAAGATTGATATTGTAAAATGGTCGGACGACCCGGCTAAATTTGTAGCAAATGCGTTAAGCCCTGCGAAAGTGCTTGATGTGCTTGTTGACGAAAACAATAAGGCTACAACGGTTATCGTTCCGGATTACCAGCTGTCGCTTGCAATCGGGAAACGCGGCCAAAACGCCCGGCTTGCCGCGAAACTCACAGGCTGGAAAATTGATATTAAGAGCGAAACGGATGCAAGGGAGTCAGGCATTTATCCGCGTTCTGAAACCAATGGTGACATAGACGGGGAAACACCGGGGCTTTTTGATGACGATGATGCCGGCCACACTTCCGAAGCACTGGCCGTACCGGATGCGAAAGAAGCGGATCTGCCTGAAAATGGCGGGAAAGATGAAGAGATCGAATAAGGAGTGGGGCTGATGGCGACACGTAAGAAAATTCCGATGAGAAAATGCGTAGCAACGGGAGAAATGAAACCGAAAAAAGAAATGGTCCGTATCGTCCGTTCCAAGGAAGGCGATGTTTCGATTGACCCGACCGGGAAAAAGTCAGGAAGAGGCGCCTATCTTTCAAAAGACGAAGAAGCGGTGCTGTTGGCAAAGAAAAAAAATATTCTCTCATCCCATCTTGGTGCCGCTGTAGAAGATGCTTTTTATGATGAAATCATCGCGTTTATTCAAAAGGAAAAAAAGGAGAATAAACAAAAATCATGAACGGGAAGCAGGCAATGTCCCTTTTAGGCCTTGCGTTCAAGGCAGGAAAGATCGTTTCGGGAGAGGAGCCTGTCCTGAAAGAAATCCGGGCAGGCCAGGCAAAACTTGTATTGCTTTCAAAAGATGCCTCATCCAATACGTCAAAAAAAATGTTAGACAAATGCCGTTTCTATCATGTACCGGTACGGTGGATAGAGACGAGGGAAATGCTTGGAAAAGCCATTGGGAAAGAGGCGAGAGTCGCAGTTGCCGTAAGTGACCGCGGATTTGCGGAAAAACTTGCTGAACTGCTCGATGAATCATAGGTGGGGGTGACGACATGAGCAAAATACGTGTTTACGAATATGCGAAAGCTCATCATACATCAAGTAAGGAAATTATCACGAAACTAAAACAAATGAATATAGAGGTATCCAATCATATGTCAATGATCGATGGGGAAACAGTAAGGAAGCTGGATACGGTTTACAGCGGCAAAAATCAGCAGGATGGCAAGAAAAACGGGCAAAACGGGCCGACCAGAAATGAAAGAAGCACCAGGTCCGAAACCGGGGACCGACAAGGAAACAAACCCGAAAACCGCACCCGGCGCGAAAACCAGAAGCCGAATCACGGAAACGGCGAAAACCGGGCAAACGGAAACGGCCAAAACAGCAAAAACCAAGGGAATAACGGAAACAGCAGAAACAATAACAATAACCGCTCTGGCGGCAGCAACCGCAGCGATGGGAAGAGCAGAACGGGCGGCAACAATCGGAATAACAGGAACGGCCAAACCGGCGGCAACAACCGGAGCAATGGAAACACCCAGGCCGCAAGCAACAACCGGAATAACGAAAACAGCCAGGCTGCAAGTAACAACCGGAATAACGGAAACAGTCAGAACACAAGCAATAACCGGAGCAATGGAAACACCCAAGCCGCGGGCAACAACAGGAATAATCAAAACAGCGGGAACAGCCGGAACAACGGGAATAACCGCAACAGCGGCAATGGCAACCGTAGCAATAACGGAAACCGCGGCAACAACGGACGGCCGTTTAACAAACAAAAGAAAAATAACCGGAAAAATAAAAACTTCAAACCGCAGCCGCAGCCGGTCCAAAAGGTAAAAGAACTGCCTGAAAAAATTACGTTCACAGAATCGCTGACCGTTGCGGAACTTGCGAAGAAGCTCTACAGGGAACCTTCCGAAATTATTAAAAAACTGTTCCTGCTCGGCGTTGCGGCAACGATCAACCAGCAGCTTGACAAAGACGCCATTGAACTGATTGCTTCGGAATACGGCGTTGAAGTGGAAGAAAAAGTGATCGTTGACCAGACGGATCTGGAAACGTATTTTACGGAAGACCGTGAAGAAGACCTCGAAGTCCGCCCGCCGGTTGTCACCATTATGGGCCATGTTGACCATGGGAAAACGACAACGCTCGATTCCATCCGCCATACAAAAGTCACCGCCGGAGAAGCAGGCGGGATTACCCAGCATATCGGTGCATACCAGGTGAAAGTAGGCGGCAAAAAAATTACATTTTTAGACACGCCGGGGCATGAAGCCTTTACAACAATGCGTGCGCGGGGGGCGCAAGTGACGGACATTACCGTGCTTGTTGTTGCTGCCGATGACGGCGTGAAGCCGCAGACAGTGGAAGCCATTAACCATGCGAAAGCAGCCGGCGTTCCGATCATTGTTGCGGTCAATAAAATTGATAAACCGACAGCGAACCCCGAACGAGTCATGCAGGAACTGACGGAATACAATCTGGTTCCGGAAGACTGGGGCGGGGATACGATTTTTGTCCCGATTTCTGCTCTAACCGGTGAAGGGATTGACAATCTGCTTGAAATGATTTTGCTTGTCAGCGAAGTGGAAGAACTGAAAGCAAACCCGAACCGCCGCGCACTCGGTTCGGTTATTGAAGCGCGCCTTGATAAAGGCAGGGGCCCGGTTGCCACTTTGCTCGTACAAAACGGCACTTTGCGCATCGGCGACCCGATTGTAGTCGGTCACACTTACGGGCGCGTCCGTGCGATGGTCAATGATCTCGGCCGTCGCGTGAAAGAAGCAGGGCCGTCCACGCCTGTTGAAATTACCGGTTTAAATGATGTACCGGAAGCCGGCGACCGTTTTGTTGTCTTTGAAGATGAGAAAACAGCCCGCCAGGTCGGGGAAGCACGGAAACAACAGGCTGTCCAGGCGCACCGTAACGAAACCGCGCGCGTCAGCCTTGACACGTTGTTTGAGCAAATGAAGCAAGGGGAAATGAAAGAATTAAATGTGATTGTCAAAGCGGATGTGCAAGGCTCTGTAGAAGCATTGACCGCCGCTTTGCAAAAGATTGATGTGGAGGGCGTCAACATTAACGTTATCCATACGGGCGTCGGCGCGATTAATGAATCCGATGTGACGCTTGCTTCCGCTTCGAATGCGATTATTATTGGCTTTAACGTCCGCCCGGATAATAACGCCAAACGCGCAGCCGAAACGGAAAAAGTGGATATCCGCCTGCACCGCATTATCTACAAAGCGATCGAAGAAATCGAATCTGCCATGAAAGGGATGCTTGATCCGGAATACAAAGAAAAAATCATCGGCCAGGTTGAAGTGCGACAGACGTTTAAAGTATCACGGATCGGCACGATTGCGGGCGGCTATGTCACCGACGGAAAAATCACCCGTGACAGCGGCGTGCGCGTCATCCGTGACGGCGTGGTCATTTATGAAGGTGTAATTGATACGCTGAAACGCTATAAAGATGATGTGAAAGAAGTCAACCAGGGATATGAATGCGGGATTACGATTAAAAACTTTAATGACATCAAAGAAGGAGATGTCATCGAGTCCTTTATCATGGAGGAAATTGAAAGAGCATGATTGGGAGCGCCCGTTGCGAATTTCGCATTTATGATGCCCGTTCATTGAAAGAAAAAAGGGCAGTGCTGCAAAGAATATTGACGCGGCTAAAGCAAAAATATAATGTTGCAGCCGGTGAAATGGATTTCCAGGATGCCTGGCAGCGGACCCTCGTTGAAGTCGTGACCGTTGCTTCAAGCCGGGCGGCGGCTGAAAGAGAATTGCAGCGGGCAATTCTCTTTCTGGATTCCTTCCCTGAATGGGAGCGTCTTGAAACAAATATTGAATGGCTATAAATGAGGTGTGATTGATGAATCTTCGTGCAAATAGGGTTGGCGAGCAAATGAAAAAAGAGCTGAGCGACATTATCGGGCGAAAACTAAAAGATCCGCGTGTCGGCTTTGTCACTGTAACCGATGTGGAAGTAACAGGCGATCTTCAGCAGGCAAAAGTGTACCTCACCGTCCTCGGCGATGAGGAACAAAAGAAAGACACCCTTGACGGCCTGGAAAAAGCAAAAGGCTTTATCCGCTCGGAAGTTGGCAAAAGGATCCGGCTCCGCAAAACGCCTGAACTGATTTTTGAAATCGATGAATCCATCGAATACGGCAACCGCATTGAGACGCTGATCAAAAAAATCCATGACACGGATGAATGAATGTTTCAGGAAACTGATCGGAGCCGGAACACGGTTCGGTAAGTTTCCTTTTTTTGAGTGATTCTATTGGATTTGCGAAAGGAAGTGGCGCCATGGATGGCATTTTACCGCTCTGGAAACCGGCGGGGATGACTTCCCATGACTGTGTTTTTAAAATCCGGAAGCTTTTCGGCACAAAAAAAGCAGGCCATACCGGCACGCTTGATCCGGATGTGGAAGGGGTCCTCCCGGTTTGCATCGGGCGTGCGACAAAGATTGCCGAATACCTTCAGGATGCCGGCAAAACTTACGAAGGTGAAGCAACGATCGGGATTTCAACGACGACAGAAGATGCTTCCGGCGATATCATTGAAAAAAAGGAAATTAGCCGGCCGATCAGCCGGGAAGAAATTTTAGCCGCACTCGCTTCGTTTACCGGGCATATTACCCAGATCCCGCCGATGTTTTCCGCCGTCAAGGTGAACGGAAGAAGGTTGTATGAATATGCGCGGGCGGGCATCGAAGTGGAACGCCCTAAAAGGAATGTGCAAATTTACAGCCTTGAACTATTGGACGGGCGGGAATATTTTGAAGGGCCGGTTGTGTCGTTCCGTTTCCGCGCTTCATGCAGCAAAGGCACCTATATCCGCACGCTTGCTGTTATGATCGGAGAAAAGCTCGGCTATCCGGCACATATGTCCAATCTTACAAGAATTGAAGCAGGCGGTTTTTCAAAGGAACAATGCGCCACCTTTCAGGAGATTGAAAAAGCCGCGGAAACCGGCGACAGGGAAAGCCTGCTCTACCCGCTCGAGGCCGGGATCCGCCATTTGCCGAAATGGGAAATTAGTGATACATTAGCAGAGAAAGTAAAGAACGGTGCCGTGTTGAAAAAACCGGAGACCTGGCCGGAAACAGGAGACAGGCTTGCTGTCTTTTTCCGCGGAAAAATACTCGCGGTATACGTGGCGCATTCCGGCAGGCCCGGCTTTATCAAACCGGCGAAAGTGATATAAAAAGCCTTCCGGGTATAAAACAAGGAAGGCGGCTGCTTCAATTTGTAAAAGGGAAAAGGTGAGGAATTTTGAAAACAATAACGGTCCATCATCCCCATTCCTTTAAACCCGGCGATTTTCCGCCGCTTGCCATCGCATTGGGTTATTTTGACGGCATCCATCTCGGACATCAGAAAGTGATTAAAACAGCCCGCGGGATCGCTGAAAAAAACGGATGGAAAAGCGCCGTCATGACATTTGAACCCCATCCTTCTATTGTGCTGGGAAAGAAAAAGGATGGCATTGAACTGATTACACCGCTTGAAGACAAGATCAAGTTGATTGAAAAACTGGGTGTCGATTATCTGTTCGTCGTCCGTTTTACCTCCCGTTTTGCGTCTCTTTTGCCGCAGCAATTTGTCGACCAATATCTGGCCGCACTCGGTGTGAAACATGTTGTTGCTGGTTTTGATTATACATACGGCAAATTCGGGAAAGGCAATATGGAGAATCTCCCTGAATATGCAAACGGCAGGTTCGGGATTACGGTGATTGAAAAACTGGCCCTTGAAAATACCGGGGAAAAAGTCAGCTCCACCCTGATCCGGTCAAAAATCAGGGAAGGAAAAGTCGGGGAAGTGAAGCCGCTGCTCGGGCGCGATTATGAGATCAAAGGCATTGTCGTCCATGGGGAGAAGCGGGGACGACAGCTCGGGTTTCCAACGGCAAATCTAAAGCTTACCGCGTCGTATATGCTGCCGCCAAACGGGGTATACATTGTGCAAATGAAGGTCGCGGATACGTGGCATAACGGCTTATGCAGCATTGGCTACAATCCTACGTTTAAAAATCCGGAAGAATATGAAAAAACGACAGAAGTGTATCTGCTTGATTTTTCCGATACCATTTACGGGGAAGAAGCAGTTGTCAAATGGCTTGCGCGCATCCGCGAAGAGAAAAAGTTCGCCCGCGTGGAGGACTTGATTGAAGAAATGAAACGGGATGAAACGGCAGCAAGGCGTTACTTTGAAAAACAGGGAACTGCTACTTGAGTTTTGTGCGAAAAAGTAGTATTCTATTACAGTACCGGAACCTGTGCTTGGCAGCGCGACTCACCGACGCCTGCTCGGCAACAGGGGATAGGAAACAGAGGAGGTGAACAGGATGGCGATTTCAAAAGAACGTAAAAATGAAATCATCAACCAATTTAAAATCCACGAGAACGATACCGGTTCTCCGGAAGTGCAAATTGCTGTATTGACAGAAGAAATCAACAAATTGAACGATCATTTACGTGTCCATAAAAAAGACCACCATTCACGCCGCGGCTTGATGAAAATGGTAGGGAGACGGCGTAATTTGTTGACCTATCTGCGCAATAAAGATGTGCATCGTTACCGTGAATTGATTAACCGGCTGGGCTTGCGCCGATAAAAAATGCAGAATGCAAAAAAGCGGGAGTATTCCCGCTTTTTTGCAATGTGTTTTTCCTTCCTTAATTTTGGGAACAGATGTATTTCAAATTGCCGCTGGGTTTTTGCACTGACCTGGCGCGGCTTGTACATACATAGCAAACGGTTGATTCGTTTTTGAATCATTACCCGTGCTTATCTTTGCATAAATGTGAAACAATATAGGCAAAAAGAAAGGAGATTTTCATCTGTATGGTACAGGATAAACATACCTATACGATAGATTGGGCTGGCCGCCCGCTCACCGTGGAGATCGGCCAGCTCGCAAAGCAGGCAAACGGTGCTGCGCTCGTCCGTTACGGCGAAACGGCTGTCCTCAGTACAGCAACTGCTTCTAAAGAACCGAAAAATGTGGACTTTTTTCCACTGACCGTAAATTATGAGGAACGGCTATATGCTGTCGGGAAAATTCCGGGCGGCTTTATCAAAAGAGAAGGGCGCCCGAGCGAAAAAGCCATTTTGTCAAGTCGGCTGATTGACAGGCCGATCCGCCCGCTCTTTGCCGACGGCTTCCGCAATGAAGTGCAGGTTGTCAGTATGGTCATGAGCGTCGACCAGGACTGCACGCCGGAAATGGCCGCGATGCTCGGGTCTTCGCTCGCACTTTCCGTCTCCGATATTCCGTTTGAAGGCCCGATTGCCGGCGTCATCGTCGGAAGGGTGGACGGCAAGTTCCTCATCAACCCGACCGTGGAACAGATGGAAAAAAGCGACATCCATTTAACCGTTGCCGGCACAAAAGACGCCATTAATATGGTTGAAGCGGGTGCGAAAGAAGTGCCGGAAGAAGTGATGCTTGAAGCGATCATGTTCGGGCATGAGGAAATCAAGCGCCTGATTGCTTTCCAGGAAAAAATTGTGGCAGAAATCGGAAAAGAGAAAATGGCTGTCGAATTGTTCGAACTTGACGAAGAACTGGTGGAAAAAGTCAGCGGCATGTGCCGGAAAAAAATGATTGAAGCCATCCAGGTTCATGAGAAGAAAGCGCGCGAAGAAGCGATCAGAAAAGTGGGCGATGAGGTGCTTGCCCAATTTGAAGCAGAAGAAGCCGATGAAGAAACGGTCAAGCAGGTTAAACAAATTTTGCACGATATTGAAAAAGAAGAAGTCCGCAAGCTGATCACGGTCGATAAAATTCGCCCGGACGGCCGCAAAATCGATGAAATCCGGCCGCTTTCCTCCGAAGTCGGGGTTTTGCCGCGCACGCACGGTTCCGGGTTGTTTACCCGCGGGCAAACACAGGCTTTAAGCATTTGTACGTTAGGCGCTTTAGGCGACGTGCAAATTTTGGACGGGCTCGGCATTGAAGAGTCAAAACGGTTTATGCACCATTACAATTTCCCTTCATTCAGCGTCGGGGAAACCGGGCCAATGAGAGGGCCGGGCCGCCGCGAAATCGGGCACGGGGCACTGGGTGAACGTGCGCTGGAACCGGTCATTCCGGATGAAAAAGAATTTCCGTACACGATCCGGCTTGTATCCGAGGTGCTCGAATCGAACGGCTCCACTTCACAGGCAAGCATTTGCGCATCCACCCTTGCCATGATGGATGCCGGCATTCCGATTAAAGCGCCGGTTGCTGGGATTGCGATGGGGCTTGTGAAATCCGGCGAACATTATACGATTTTAACCGATATCCAGGGCATGGAAGACCATCTCGGCGATATGGACTTTAAAGTGGCCGGCACGTCGAAGGGCGTCACCGCGCTGCAAATGGATATTAAAATTGCAGGACTGTCAAGGGAGATACTGGAAGAAGCGTTGCAGCAGGCGAGAAAGGGCAGAATGCAGATTCTCGACCATATGATGTCGACGATTTCGAAAACACGTGACCATTTGTCCGTCTATGCGCCGAAGATTTTAACGATGACCATTCATCCGGATAAAATCCGCGACGTCATCGGGCCAAGCGGTAAACAAATCAATAAAATCATTGACGAAACCGGCGTGAAAATTGACATTGAACAGGATGGCACCATCTTTATTTCTTCGACGGACGAAGAGGCAAACAACAAAGCGAAGAAATTGATTGAGGATATTGTCCGGGAAGTCGAAGTCGGCAAGGTTTATCTCGGTAAAGTAAAACGGATCGAAAAATTTGGCGCTTTTGTGGAAATCTTTAACGGCAAAGACGGCCTTGTCCACATTTCCGAACTCGCCGAAGAACGCGTCCGGAAAGTCGAAGATGTTGTCAAAATCGGCGATGAAATTCTGGTCAAAGTGACGGATATTGACAGCCACGGGCGCATCAACCTTTCCCGCAAAGCTGTTTTAAAGGAGCAGCAAAAAAAAGAAAATAAATCGTGATGAAAGTCAGGGAGCCCTGGCTTTTTTTATTTGTCCCGCGCGCCCGTTCTATGCCCCTTTCCCTTTTCATACTTTTTTTAAAGAAGGGGGAAAATAACGTGAATAAAGCAAAACGCTTGATTGCGCTTGGCTTGATTGCTATTCTAGCATTGTTGCTTGCGGGAAATCCGCTTTCCACCCGGTATTTGCAGGAGCGGGCCGCCTTTAGCACAAAAGAGAACGAGCTTCAGGAAAAAATTGAACAGGCTGCAGAACGGTTTTACCGTCCGCCGGAAAATGCCAAGATTGACAGGGTTTGGAAGGCGATCCCCGGCTATAACGGGGTGGAAGTGGACAAAAAAGCTTCTTACTCGAAAATGAAACAGGACGGCCGTTACGACGAACGCAAACTGGTATTTAAACAAATTCCCCCTGCCGTCCACCTTAAAGATCTGGACCCGGCCCCCGTCTATACGGGAAATCCGGATAAACCAATGGTTGCTTTTTTAATCAATGTCGCATGGGGGAATGAATATTTGCCGGATATGCTAAAAACTTTAAAAAAGCATCATCTTCATGCTACCTTTTTCTTAGAGGGGCGATGGGCAAAAGAAAACCCTGAGCTTGCCCGCATGATTGTAAGCGGCGGGCATGAAACCGGGAACCATTCCTATACCCACCCCGATTTTAGCACTTTGCCGGAATCAAAGATCAAAAGCCAGCTGGTGAAGACAAACCGGGTGCTTGAAGCGATTACGGAAGAAAAAGTGAAGTGGTTTGCCCCGCCAAGCGGCAGTTACCGGGATGAAGCGGTAAGCATCGCAAAATCAATGGGAATGGAAGCGATCATGTGGACGGTCGATACGGTCGACTGGCAGAACCCCTCCCCGGAGACGATTGTAGAGCGCGTGACTGCGAAAGCACAGGGCGGTTCGCTTATTTTAATGCATCCGACCGCTTCTACAGCGAAAGCGTTGGAACCGTTGATTGCCAGGCTGGAAAAGAAAAATTTACAAGTCGGAACCGTTTCAAAATTGCTCGATGAGGAAAGAATCATTAAAAATGAGGACGGAACATTTTTAAACAGCGAAAAGGATCCCGCTGATACAAAAGACGGCACAGAGTGAAATGAGACTGCGAGGAGGCACAACATGATACAAAAATATACTTGCCATAACGGCTTGAGGATTGTACTGGAAGAAATTCCAACTGTCCGTTCGGTTGCGATCGGCATTTGGATCGGCACCGGTTCGAGAAATGAAAATGAAAAAAACAATGGCATTTCCCATTTTCTTGAGCATATGTTTTTCAAAGGGACGGAAAAAAGGAGCGCAAAAGACATTGCCGAGGCCTTTGATGCCATTGGCGGCCAGGTGAATGCTTTTACGTCGAAAGAATATACATGCTTTTATGCGAAAGTGCTCGACACGCATGCACCGCTCGCGCTTGAAATTCTGTCGGACATGTTTTTCCACTCCACTTTTTCAGAAGATGAAATGGAACGCGAAAAAAGCGTTGTCAATGAAGAAATCAAAATGTATGAAGATACGCCGGACGATATTGTCCACGATTTGCTTGGCAAGGCCATTTATGAAAACCATCCGCTCGGCTATCCGATTTTAGGGACGGAAGAAACGCTTGCATCGTTTACGAGCGACGATCTCCATCAATATGTATATGATATGTATACCCCTGACCGCGTTGTCGTCTCCGTTGCCGGCAATGTGCTGCCGTCTTTCGTAAAGGAGATTGAAGCGTTGTTCGGTTCCTATGAAGGCGGGAAGGAAGAGACAGGCGGCGAAACGGCCGTTTTTCATACGAATGACCTTGCGCGCAAAAAAGAAACAGAACAGGCCCATCTCTGCCTCGGATTTGAGGGGAAGAAAATCGGCAGTGACGATATTTATGAGCTGATTGTCCTGAATAATATATTAGGCGGCAGCATGTCCTCCCGCCTTTTCCAAAATGTGCGGGAACAGCGGGGGCTTGCATATTCGGTGTATTCCTACCATACCGCCTATAAGGACAGCGGCATTTTAACGATTTACGGCGGAACGGGCGCCTCCCAATTGGACGAGCTGTTTGAGACGGTGCAGGAGACGCTGCAGACGCTGAAAGCAAAAGGGGTAACAGAAAAAGAAGTGCGAAACTGCAAGGAACAGTTAAAAGGGAACCTCATGCTCAGCCTGGAAAGCACGAACAGCCGCATGAGCCGGAACGGAAAGAACGAACTGTTATTAAAGAAGCACCGTTCGCTTGATGAAATGCTCGAGGAAATCGACCGTGTCACCGTGGAAAAAGTCAATGCTTGTGCGAGGGAGATTTTCTCCAAACCGTATTCGGCATCTTTAATCAGCCCGGACGGAAAATTGCCGGAGCGGTTGTCTTAAAGACGGCATATCTTTTCCATCCCCCGCATAAAATGGAATCAGTCCATGAGAGAAAGAAGGGGGAATATGCGGCTCAGCGAACTCAGCGGAAAAGAAATGGTCGATTTTAAAAAAGCGGAACGGCTCGGGGTATTGGGCGCAACGGACCTTGAAATTGATGAAGCGAGCGGAAAAGTGGAGGCCCTGATCATCCCGGTCGGAAGGCGGTTTAAAAAACAGGCGAACGAGATCCGCGTCCCGTGGAACCGGATCAGAACGATTGGTGCCGATATGATGATTTTGGAAGTGCCTGAAAACCAGTACAGCTATTAAAAAGGCAAAGAAGCATGCCGGGTATTCCGGCATTTTTCTTTGCCTTTTTTCACAAAAAACATGCTGCCGCCATAAGATATGGGGAATTCCCCATGCACATGGAAAAGAAGGTGAGGCATTTGTTGACCGGCGTCCAAATTGCCATCATAGGCGGAGATGCGCGCCAATTGGAAGTGATCCGGAAACTTGCGGATCTCGATGCGAAAATTTCATTGATCGGATTTGAACAGCTTGATTTTGTGTATTCCGGCGTCACGAAAGAAAAATTTAAAGATATCCGGTTTTCGGAAATGGATTGCGTCATTTTGCCGATTACCGGGACAGCGGATGACGGGAAAATCGATTTGATTTTTTCAAACGAAGAAGTTGTGCTGACCGGTGATATGCTGGCTGAAACGCCGCCTTATTTTACAATCTATACCGGCATCAGTAATCCTTATTTGGAACAAATTGCGAAAAAAGCGGGCCGCCGCCTTGTGAAACTATTCGAACGGGACGATGTGGCCATCTATAATTCGATTCCGACCGTTGAAGGAACGATCATGATGGCCATCCAGAACACGGAATTTACGATTCACGGCTCAAACGTTGCCGTCCTCGGCCTTGGCAGGGTCGGAATGAGCGTTGCCCGTGCTTTCCACTATCTCGGTGCGAAGGTGAAAGTCGGCGCGAGAAAAAGCGAACATCTTGCGAGGATAACGGAGATGGGACTTGCGCCTTTTCATTTAAACGATCTTGAACAGGAAGTAAAAGACATTGACATCTGCATTAATACGGTTCCACACTTGATCGTCAATGCATCCGTTATCCAAAAGATGCCTTCGCATACGCTCATTCTGGATATTGCCTCCAAACCGGGCGGGACGGATTTCCGATATGCCGAAAAGCGCGGCATTAAAGCGATGCTGGCACCGAGCCTGCCCGGCATTGTCGCGCCAAAAACAGCTGGGCGGATACTCGGAAATGTGCTCGGCCGGCTGATTGAAGAAGACGTTTTAAAAAGAAAGGGGTCATCGCCATGGATGTAAAGGGTAAAAGAATCGGCTTCGGCTTAACCGGCTCCCATTGCACTTACGCGGCTGTTTTTCCTGAAATTGAAAAGCTCGTGGCATTGGGGGCAGAAGTCATCCCGGTTGTCACGCACACAGTGAAAACGACGGATACAAGATTCGGCAAAGGCTCGGAATGGGTGGAAAAAATCGAAAAATGCACCGGGCAAAAAGCGATTGATTCGATTGTTGAAGCCGAGCCGCTCGGGCCAACCTTGCCGCTTGACTGCATGGTGATTGCGCCCCTGACCGGATTTACGATGAGCAAGCTGGCTAATGCACTCACTGATTCCCCAGTGCTAATGGCGGCAAAAGCGACGCTCCGCAATTTGAAACCGGTTGTGCTCGGCATTTCGACCAATGATGCGCTCGGATTAAACGGCGTGAATTTGATGCGGCTGATGGCAACGAAAAACATCTATTTTATTCCGTACGGGCAGGACGACCCGGTCAACAAACCGAATTCAATGGTGGCGAGAATGACTGCCCTTGTCGATACGGTTTCGCTTGCACTCGAGGGGAAACAAATCCAGCCTGTCATTGTCGAACGTTTCCGCAACGGAAAATCAAATTGAAACCGATTTAAAATTAAAAAAATACACACGGTGCCGGAAGACTTGTGATACAATAATAGCTATAAAAATGAATTTGGTTTTGGAATTGGAAGGGGAATACGCCAATGGCAAACACATCAGGTTATCACGTAGCTGTTGTCGGGGCAACCGGCGCTGTCGGCCAGCAAATGATTAAAACTTTGGTAAACCGCAAATTTCCGTATAACAAATTGACGCTGCTGTCATCTTCGCGTTCCGCCGGCAAAAAAATAACGGTAAACGGGGAAGAAATTACGGTCCAAGAAGCGGTGCCGGAAAGCTTTGAAGGAGTGGATATCGCCCTTTTCAGCGCAGGCGGGAGCGTGTCGAAAAAGTTTGCGCCGGAAGCGGTGAAACGCGGGGCAATTGTCATTGACAATACGAGCGCCTTCCGCATGGACCCAGAAGTGCCGCTTGTGGTCCCGGAAGTAAACGAAGAAGACATTCAAAAACATAACGGCATCATCGCCAATCCGAACTGCTCGACGATCCAGATGGTTGTTGCGTTGGAACCCGTCCGCAAAAATTTCGGCCTGAAGCGGGTGCTCGTTTCCACGTACCAGGCTGTCTCCGGTTCGGGCGCGGCTGCCATCCAGGAGCTGAACGACGAGACGAAGGCGTTGCTTGAAGGGCAGACTTACGAGCCGCATGTACTGCCGGTAAAAGGTGACAAAAAGCATTACCAGATTGCGTTTAATGCCATCCCGCAAATCGATGTGTTTACGGACAACGGCTTTACATTTGAAGAAATGAAAATGATCAACGAAACGAAAAAAATCATGCATATGCCGGAATTAAAAGTTTCCGCCACATGCGTCCGGATTCCGGTTGCAACCGGCCACTCGGAATCGGTTTATTTTGAAACCGAAAAGGACGGCATAAATGCTGGGCAGATCCGGGAAGTGCTCGCGTCTGCACCTGGTGTTGTACTGGAAGACCGCCCCGAAGAACAGATTTACCCGATGGCCGTCAATGCGGTCGGCAAGTATGACACATTTGTCGGGCGGATCCGCAAAGACCCGGATGAAGACAACGGATTCCATATGTGGGTTGTTTCCGACAATTTGCTGAAAGGCGCTGCCTCAAATTCCATCCAGATTGCGGAAAGCCTGATCAGGATGGGGCTCATCTGATTTGTGGACAATTTAGGCTGACCTTTTTGCAATATTGGTGATAAGATATAGGGAAAGAAAAGTTATGCCGGAATCCGGTATCGGAGAGGGTTCCATTTCCTGATATATTTTATGGACACGTATGCCGTTTCCTTTCCGGCCGGGAAGGAAACGGTTTAAAAACGGCCGGCCCTTAAAACGGCCTTTGGCAAAAAAAACGGCCGGCAAAGCCCGCACGTTACCGGAATCACTGTTCTTATTTATCAGTTCATAACAGAGGTGTTCTTCATTGAAAATCGTTGTCCAAAAATTCGGCGGCACATCCGTACGGGATCATGATGCAAGAATGCATGCCAAACATCATGTAGAAAAAGCGCTGGAAGAAGGCTATAAGGTGGTTGCCGTCGTTTCGGCGATGGGTCGCAAAGGGGAACCGTATGCAACAGATACGCTCCTGTCACTCGTTGGCGGATCCGACACCTGTTTAAGCAGGCGTGAGCAGGATTTACTGTTGTCAACCGGCGAAATCATCTCCAGCCTTGTGTTTGCCAATATGTTAAACGCACACGGCATCAGTGCGTGTGCCCTGACCGGCGCGCAAGCCGGTTTCCACACGAACGCGGAGCATACCAATGCGAAAATCACGGACATGAAGTGCGACCGTGTCCTGCGTGAACTGAAACTGCACGATGTTGTCGTCGTTGCAGGATTTCAAGGAGCCGCAAAAAACGGGGACGTCACCACGCTCGGACGCGGGGGCAGTGACACATCCGCTGCGGCGCTCGGTGCTGCGCTTCAGGCGGAGTGGATTGATATTTTTACCGATGTGGAAGGCATCATGACAGCTGATCCGCGAATTGCTGAAAATGCGCGGAAGCTTCAGGTTGTCACGTATAACGAGGTCTGCAATATGGCTTATCAGGGCGCAAAAGTGATCCATCCGCGCGCCGTTGAAATCGCGATGCAGTCGAAAGTGCCGATCCGCATCCGGTCCACTTATTCCGACGATATCGGTACGCTTGTCACATCTTTAAGCCACCGTCAGAAACTCGGGACCGATATAAAAGAACGCATTGTTACCGGAATTGCGCATGTACCGAATGTTTCACAGATCAAAGTATATGCAAAAGACGGGCAGTATGATTTGCAGACGGTTGTGTTTAAAGCGATGGCTGCTGAAAATATCAGTGTCGATTTTATCAATATTTCCCCGACAAGCGTTGTCTACACGGTTTCAGGAGAGGTGGCAAACCGGGCTGAAGCGGTGCTGAAAAAACTGGGGCATGAACCGGTAATTGAACGGAACTGCGCCAAAGTATCGATTGTCGGCGCCGGGATTGCGGGCGTGCCGGGTATCACGTATAAAATCGTGTCGGCGCTTTCCGAAAAAGGGATCCGGATTTTACAGTCTGCTGACAGCCATACAACCATCTGGGTGCTGGTGAAGCAGGAAGATCTGGTTACAGCGGTCAATGCCCTTCATGATGCCTTTAATTTAGAAAGCGAAACGGAAACGTATGAAATTCATGCGTAAAAAATGAAAGATTTTCTGCCGGGCGTTTTCATCTTGCAACTTGCAAAACCCGGCAGGATGAGGAGTGTAAGTATGAGTCGTTTCGGAAAAGTTTCAACGGCAATGGTGACGCCTTTTGACCATAAAGGGAATCTGGATTTGCAAAAGGCGGCAAAGCTGGTTGATTATTTAATTGAAAACGGAACAGAATCTTTGGTTGTTGCGGGAACAACGGGGGAATCCCCGACACTTTCGCCTGAGGAAAAAACCGCGCTGTTCAAGCAGGTTGTGAAAACGTCAGACGGGCGGGTGCCGGTCATTGCCGGAACAGGGAGCAACAATACGTATGCTTCGATCGAATTGACGAAGCGTGCGGAATCATGCGGCGTTGATGCCGTCATGGCTGTTGGCCCGTATTATAACAAACCGAACCAGGCCGGTATGTATGCCCATTTCAAAGCGATTGCGGAATCCACCAGCCTCCCGGTTGTCATTTACAATATCCCTGGCCGGTCGGCTGTCAATATTGAACCGGAAACGATCATCGAACTTTCCAAAATCCCGAATATCGTTGCAGTAAAAGAAGCAAGCGGGAATTTGGATGCGATGGCGCAAATTATTGCCCGTACGCCGGATGATTTTGAATTGTACAGCGGGGATGACGGCCTGACAATTCCCGTGCTTTCAATCGGTGGGGCGGGTGTGATTTCGGTTGCTTCCCATGTTGCCGGCCCGGCCCTACAGGAAATGGTGCAAGCCTTTTTTGCCGGGGATGTAACAAAAGCGGCAAAACTGCATCAAAAGCTGCTTTCATTGATGCGCGGCCTGTTTATGGCGCCTAATCCGGCACCGGTCAAAACCGCTTTGCAATTAAAAGGGATGGATGTCGGCGGCGTCCGCCTCCCGCTCGTTCCGTTAACAAAAGAAGAACGGGAAACCATTCACCGCCTGCTTGGCGATCTTTAAGCAAAAAAACGGCCCTTCCGGAAAAACGGACAGGGCCGTTTTCTTTTGCTTAAGTGATCCCATACCGGCTTCGGGAAAGGAAAACAGGCCCCGTTTCTGCGAATCTTCCGGCAAACAGCAGATAGCGGAAATGGGCAGCATTTGTCGATAGAAATATCACACGCTCTTCATTGACCGGATATACCCTTTTCGGTTAAGCTATACATAAGAGAAAGGATCGGACAGCAATTTATTTTTACGGGCTCAGAAAGTCTTTTTCGATAGAACTGGAACGGTGCAAGTGATCGTGCGGGCGCCTCATGCAAGGCATGACGTTTTTAAAGGGATGCGGCGGGAGAGCCGGCCGCTTATTTTTATGCCGGAAACTTGAATATGCGCAAAGCCGTATCGGACGGAATCCGGCAACCCTTTGCGATCTATCAAAAAGAAACGTGATTCCTGCTCTAGAATTTCAGACAACACGGGAGGAAAAGAATTTTGCGTAAGGAAAAAAACGAAACCATTAAGGTCATTCCTTTAGGAGGAATTGGTGAAATCGGAAAGAATATGTACGTGGTGGAAACCGGAGAGGATCTGTTTGTGCTCGATGCCGGGCTGATGCTACCGGAAGACGAAATGCTCGGGATCGATATCGTCATCCCGGATTTTACTTATTTAATGGAAAACAGGCAGCGGATAAAAGGGATTTTCCTGACACACGGGCATGAGGATGCGATTGGTGCCCTGCCGTATATCCTGATGAAATTGAACGTGCCGGTGTATGCCACAAAGTTTACCGTCGCGCTGGCGAAAGAAAAATTGAAGGAACTAAAAGTGAAAAAGCATATCCGCTTTACGGAAATCGACGCTGACACAGTTCTCCATTTTGAGGCTTGCGATATTCGCTTTTTCAAAACAACGCACAGCATTCCCGACTCGGTCGGCATTTGCATTTCCACATCGAAAGGCAATATTGTGTATACCGGCGATTTTAAATTTGACCAGGAACTGGGCGGGCATTATCGTTCAGAAATCGGAAAAATGTCGAAAATCGGTGAAGAAGGCGTGCTGCTGTTACTATCCGACAGCACGGAAGCGGAACATCCAGGCTACACGACCCATGAGTCTGTTGTGGAGGAAGAAATAACGGATGCTTTCTACGATGCGAAGGGCCGGATTATTATCGCAAGCTTTGCCTCGAATTTAATCAGGGTGCAGCAAGTGCTCGATGCGGCTTCTGCTACCGGCCGCAAAGTTGCGTTTGTCGGAAATTATCTTGAAAAAATATATAAAATTGCATTAAAATTGGGATACTTGCAGGCTCGGACAGAGGATCTCATCATCCCGCTGCAACAAATTTCAAAATACCGGGACGAAGAACTGGCGATTTTGACAACAGGGAGCCAGGGGGAACCGTTTCTCGTCCTCCAGAAAATGGCGAAAAAGAACCATAAGCAGGTCAATATTCAAAAAGGGGATACGGTTATCCTTGCCACAACGCCGTCTCCGGGGCTGGAACTGTTCATGGCGAAAACGATCGACATGCTGTACCGTGCAGGAGCCGATGTTTACGCGGGCGACCGGAAAATTCATGTGACCGGCCACGGCTGTCAGGAAGATTTAAAGCTGATGCTTGATTTAATGAGGCCTAAATACTTTGTCCCGATCCAGGGGGAATACAGGAGCCTGTATGCCCATGCAAAACTGGCGTACAAAACGGGGATGCCGAAAGAGTCAGTCATTATCTCCAGCAACGGGGAAGTATTGGAATACAAGCACGGCAAATTCCAAGCGAGCGGCCGGGTTGCTTCCGGCAATATTCTCATTGACGGAATCGGCGTTGGCGATGTCGGCAATATTGTATTGCGGGACCGGAAACTTTTAAGCCAGGACGGGATATTGGTTGTCGTCGTCACGCTTGATAAAAAGCATAAAAAACTGGCTGCCGGCCCTGAAATTATCTCGCGCGGGTTCGTCTATGTCCGCGAATCCGAAAAGCTGATCAGCCATTCGTCCAACATCGTAAAAGAAGTGGTGGAGCAGAACACGTCACAGGAAGCTTTTGACTGGACGAGTATTAAACAGGGGATCCGCGACCATCTCAGCTCCTTTTTATATGAACAGACGAAAAGGCGCCCGATGATCCTGCCAATTATTATGGAAGTTTGATGCTTAAACGACAGAGAGCGTGGCGGGGTTCCCGCGTGCCCGCGCTCATTGCGGCACAAGGCCCGCCTGGTGCACCATTAAAAATGCAAAGCAAAGCCCCGCTTCCGGTTCCGGAAACCGCGGGGCTTCCGTATGAAAACCCCTTCCATGCAAATAATAAGGCGTAAAGGCGTCACGCCCTTACATTACAGGCAAAAAGGGGTTTTAGAAAAATGAGCGACCAGCAACCGAATAAAGAAGAACCGAAAGAAGGAAATGCGGCATCCGCGCTTGTAGAGAAAATCCAGCAGCTCGGCCAGACAAATGTACCGCAGCTTGGGCAGGACTCCAATATCCACTGCCTGGCCATCGTCGGCCAGATTGAAGGGCATCTGCAGCTGCCGCCCCAAAATAAAACGACAAAGTATGAGCATATGATCCCCCAGCTTGTGGCGATTGAACAAAATCCGAAAATTGAAGGGGTGCTCGTCATTCTGAACACGGTCGGAGGGGACGTGGAAGCCGGGCTTGCCATTTCCGAAATGCTTGCTTCCCTTTCCAAACCCACTGTTTCGATTGTGCTCGGCGGGGGGCATTCCATCGGCGTGCCGATCGCTGTATCCTGTTCGTATTCCTTTATTGCTGAAACCGCGACGATGACGATTCATCCGATCCGGCTCACAGGCCTTGTCATTGGCGTCCCGCAAACGTTTGAATATCTGGATAAAATGCAGGAACGGGTGATCAAGTTTGTAACGCGGCATTCGCATGTGGAAGAAGAGGTTTTTAAAGACTTAATGTTTGCGAAAGGGAATTTGACTAGGGATATCGGCACCAATATTGTCGGTCAGGAAGCCGTCCAGTACGGTTTGATTGATGAAGTGGGCGGGATTGGCAAAGCGCTTGGCAAATTAAACAGCCTCATTGAAAAATACCGGGATGAAAAAGGGAAAGAGGGGCTGATCCAATGATTCTCTATACGATGATGCCGCAGGAGCTGATTTTTCCTGAAGATGCAAACGCCTGGAATAAAATTAAAATGTTAAACGTAAAAGGCGTGCCGGTACTGGCAGAGCAGCTTGATGAAGGGTACCGGATTACCCGCATTCTCAGCTCCAATCCTTTCGACTATCTGAATCCGGAGCTTGCACCCGGAAATGTGATCCGCCATTTCGGACCGTAAACCACCCGGGCCGCAAATATGCTATAATATGTTAAAACAAGCAGCCACACAGGCTGCTTTCTTGCATCCCGTTCCGGCAGGCAAGACTGAAAAATACGTTTTCACTATCGAAGGTGGTTATATGGCGAAAAAAAAGCGGCGCAGAAGAAAAAAAGCTGCTGAACAAATCAAGATAGATTTAAAGTTTGAGCTGCTCGGTATCATCCTGCTTACGCTCGGCATTTTTACCCTTTACCATATCGGCAAAACGGGCACAACCCTGATTCTGTTCTTCCGGTTTTTCTTCGGCCGGCTGTACTGGGTTGCGGTTGCCTCTCTGGTCGTGCTCAGCGTTTTTCTCATGATTAAACGGGCATGGCCTGCATTTTTCACTGTCCGCATGACCGGTTTTTATTTATTATTTGCGAGCGCCCTCCTATACTGCCATGAGCGGCTTATCGGGTCATTGGCAAATGCGCATGAACTGTCCGGCAACAGCGCGGTCGAAAATACGATCAGGATCTGGCATCAGGAAGAGCAGATCTGGTGGAAGCTTGTGCTCGGCGGGGATGTGCACGGCAATATTTTCAGTACGCAGATCGGCGGCGGCATGGCAGGTGCAATTTTGTATGCGGCCTCCCATTTTTTATTTGACTCGGCGGGTACGAAAATCATTTGCGTTTTACTCGCGCTCATCGCTCTGATGCTTTTAACGGGCAAGCCTGTAAGCCCGTATGTGGAAAAGGCATTGGAAGGGCTCTGGCTGTTTTTAAAAAAGCAATGGAACCAGATGAAAACAGAGTTCCAGGCATGGCGGGAAGCTAAAAAAGAAAAACAGGAAAAGAAACGGCAGAAAGCGCCGTCGCAGCCGCAATCCGCCTCCGCAGACGGGGAAGTCAGCGACGGGGATGCCGGACCGGCAGGCGAGGAAACGCCTCCCCCGATTATTTCCAGCTTTACGGAGCAGTATGCCGGCACGGCTCCGCAAGCGGAAGAAGCGCAGCCGGAAACGCCGGATACAGAAGCGGAAGAGGACCATACGCCTCCGATCCAGTTTACGGAATATGAAAATGAAGACTATCAATTGCCGCCCCTGACGCTGTTAAATAGGCCGCGGGCAGCGGACCAGAGCAGCGAATATAAAGCAATCCATGCCAATGCGGCAAAACTCGAACGGACTTTCCAAAGCTTCGGGGTTAAGGCGCGTGTAACACAGGTGCATTTAGGTCCTGCCGTTACAAAATACGAAGTGCACCCTGATGTCGGCGTGAAAGTCAGCAAGATTGTCAGTTTAAGTGACGACATTGCCCTTGCGCTGGCGGCGAAAGATATTCGGATGGAAGCGCCGATCCCGGGAAAATCAGCGATCGGCATCGAAGTCCCGAATAAGGAAATCGCGGTCGTATCGCTCAGGGAAGTGCTTGAAGGAAAGGAAAATAACCCGCAGGCAAAACTGCAGATCGGGCTGGGCCGGGATATTACAGGGCAGGCGGTACTCGCAGAGCTGAATAAAATGCCTCACCTGCTTGTGGCCGGCGCAACGGGGAGCGGGAAAAGCGTGTGCATTAACGGGATCATTACGAGCATCTTAATGCGCGCCAAACCGCATGAAGTGAAAATGATGATGATTGACCCGAAAATGGTCGAATTGAATGTTTATAACGGTGTCCCGCATTTGCTTGCACCGGTTGTGACCAATCCGAAAAAAGCTTCCCAGGCGCTGAAAAAAGTCGTGAATGAGATGGAGCGGAGGTATGAGCTTTTTTCCCATACCGGCACACGCAACATCGAAGGATACAACGATCATATTAAAAAAAGCAACATCGAAACAGGGGACAAGCAGCCGCTTTTGCCTTATATCGTTGTCATTATCGATGAGCTTGCCGATTTAATGATGGTGGCAAGCGGCGATGTGGAAGATTCCATTACGCGGCTGTCGCAAATGGCGCGGGCGGCAGGTATTCATCTGATTATTGCCACGCAACGGCCGTCTGTTGATGTCATTACCGGTGTCATTAAAGCGAACATCCCGTCAAGAATCGCTTTTGCCGTGTCTTCGGCGACTGACTCGAGAACGATTTTGGATACGGGTGGCGCGGAAAAACTGCTTGGCCGCGGGGACATGCTGTTTTTGCCGGTTGGGGCTTCCAAACCGGTACGCGTCCAGGGCGCTTATCTTTCCGATGAAGAAGTTGAAGAAGTCGTTGATTTCGTCATTTCCCAGCAAAAAGCACAGTACCAGGAAGAGATGATTCCGGAAGAGCCTCAGGACCAGCCGGATTTCGACGATGAATTATATGATGAAGCGGTTCTCTTAATCTCGGAAATGCAGACCGCTTCCGTCTCCATGTTGCAGCGCCGTTTCCGGATTGGCTATACAAGGGCGGCGCGGCTGATTGATGCAATGGAGGCAAGAGGGGTTGTCGGGCCGTATGAAGGCAGCAAGCCGCGTGCGGTTTTAATCCCGAAACCTTCAGAAGAACAGAGCTCATAGCACGCCAAAGAAAAAACCTGCGCACACCTTAGCGGCCACAAAACGCCGCGGTGCGCGCAGGTTTTACTATTTTCGACAAAAATATAAATTTATGTTTCTTTCGCAATTAAAAAATGATATATTTATGTCGGTAAGCAGGATAATAGGCTGTTTCTAAAGACTGTTATCCAAAATAACTTTCCCGGGGGGAACAAAAGTGAAAAAACGTAAATTTGGTTTGGCTCTTGCCGCTGTCCTGGCAGCAGGGACGCTTCTCGGCGCATGCGGCACAAAGAGCGACAATTCCGCAAGCAAAGGTAAGGACAAGTTCACCGTTGCACTCGTAACCGATACGGGCGGAATTGACGATCGTTCTTTTAACCAGTCGGCATGGGAAGGCTTACAGCAGTTCGGGAAGGACAATCACTTATCAAAAGGTAAAGGCGGCTTTGACTATTTGCAATCCAAATCGGATGCAGATTACACAACAAATCTGAACACGGCCGTCCGGAACCAGTTTGACCTCGTTTACGGCGTCGGCTACAAGCTGAAGCCGGCCATTGAAAAAATTGCGGATCAGCGTAAAAATACCAATTTCGCAATCATTGACGATGTCATTACCGGAAAGAAAAATGTGGCAAGCATTACGTTTAAAGAACAAGAAGGTTCCTTCCTTGTCGGGGTCGTGGCAGGCCTGGCGACAAAAACAAATAAAATCGGATTTATCGGCGGGACAGACAGCGATTTGATCAACAAATTCGCAGCCGGGTTCCGTGCGGGCGTCAAAGCTGCCAATCCGAAAGCAAATGTGCAAATTCAATATGTCGGCTCGTTTGATGATGCAAGCAAAGGGCAGTCGATGGCTTCAGCAATGTATAAATCTGGCATCGACGTGATTTATCATGCAGCCGGTGGCAGCGGGAAAGGCGTCTTTACAGAAGCGAAAAATATAAAACAGAATGATCCGAACAAAAACGTCTGGGTGATCGGTGTGGACCGCGACCAGGCAGATGAAGGAAAGGTAACGGTTAAAGGAAAGGAATACAATGTGACACTGACTTCAATGGTCAAACGGGTTGATAAGGCAGTTATCGATTTATCGACCAGAGCGAAGGACGGCAAATTTCCGGGTGGGAAAAATATTGTTTACGGCTTGAAAGAAGATGCCATCGGGATTGCGCCGACACAGGACAATTTAACGCCTGAAATGAAATCGGCCGTGAAAGACTGGAAACAAAAGATCATTAACGGGAAAGTGAACATTCCGTCAAAATTGAAGTAATCGATCCATCTCACGGGACTGGTTTTTGCCGGTCCCGTGTTAAAAATGTTTAAAAAATGAAACAATTTCAGCCACAAAGGCAGGGCGGATTCCCCGAAGCTGCTGTCTAAAGACGCCATGACGATTGCTTTCTTTATACCCCAATGTTAAGGAGTGATAAAGGGTGGATTACGTAATTGAAATGCTCCATATTCGCAAAGAATTTCCGGGAATTGTTGCGAACGATGACATCACCCTGCAGGTAAAAAAAGGAGAAATCCACGCGCTGCTTGGAGAAAACGGCGCCGGAAAGTCGACGTTAATGAATGTGCTTTTCGGGCTGTATCAGCCGGAAAAGGGAGAAATCCGTGTAAACGGCCAGAAAGTGAACATTACAGATCCGAATGTCGCAAATGATCTCGGCATCGGCATGGTTCATCAGCATTTTATGCTCATTGATAAGTTTACGGTGACTGAAAATATTATCCTCGGCAAGGAACCGAAAAAATCCTTTACCATCGATATCAAAAAAGCGGAACAGCAAGTCCGGGAAATTTCCGACCGTTACGGGCTGGATGTGGATCCGCAAGCGAAAATTTCAGATATTTCCGTCGGTATGCAGCAGCGGGTGGAAATTTTAAAAACGCTGTACCGGGGCGCAGAAATCCTTATTTTTGACGAACCAACGGCTGTGCTTACGCCACAGGAGATCCATGAACTGATCGGCATCATGAAGACGCTGATCCAGGAAGGAAAATCCATCATTTTAATTACCCACAAATTGAAAGAAATTATGGAAGTATGCGACAGGGTTACCGTCATCCGCAAAGGGAAGGGCATCGGGACGCTCAATGTCCAAGATACAAACCCGCAGGAGCTCGCCCATTTAATGGTCGGGCGGGATGTCCTTTTCAAGACGGAAAAAACGGAGGGCCGCCCGGGACAAAATGTGCTTGAAATCGAGCAATTGCATGTGAAAGATTCACGCGGGGTGGAAGCGGTCAGAGGGCTGGATTTAACGCTCAGGGCCGGCGAAATTGTCGGTATTGCCGGTGTGGACGGTAACGGGCAATCAGAGCTGATTGAAGCGATTACAGGGCTCAGAAAAGCAGACAGCGGCACGGTCCGCCTGAACGGTAAAAACATTACGAACTTAAGGCCGCGCAAAGTAACGGAAGCGGGCGTCTCCCATATTCCCGAGGACAGGCATAAATACGGGCTTGTACTCGATTATACGATCGGGGAAAACATGGTGCTGCAAACGTATTACAAAAACCCAATGTCCCGTAACGGTATCTTAAATTACAAAGAAATTTATAAAAAGGCAAAATCGATTATTGCAGAATTCGATGTCCGTACCCCAAGCGAATTTACAAAAGCGCGGGCGCTCTCAGGGGGAAACCAGCAGAAAGCGATCATCGGGCGTGAAGTGGACCGCGATCCGGACCTTTTGATTGCGGCACAGCCGACCCGCGGGCTTGATGTCGGGGCAATTGAGTTTATCCACAGGCGGCTGATTGAACAGCGAGACCACGGAAAGGCTGTCCTGCTTGTATCGTTTGAACTGGATGAAATTATGAACTTAAGTGACCGGATTGCCGTCATCTACGAAGGAGCCATCATTGATATTGTCGATCCGAAGCAGACGACAGAACAGGAGCTCGGGCTCTTGATGGCCGGTTCCAAAAAAGAAAGGGAAGGTGAACAAACCAATGTCTAACCGAACATTGAACCTTCTGATCCCTGTCGTGTCTGTCATTCTCGGACTTTTGGCAGGCGCATTGATTATGCTTGTCAGCGGCTATAACCCGGTGGATGGATATATTGCACTCTGGAACGGCGCTTTCGGCCAGGCTTTTTACGTCGGCGAAACGCTGCGGCTTGCAACGCCTTATATTTTTGCGGGGCTTGCCATTGCCTTTGCGTTCCGGACCGGGCTGTTTAATATCGGGGCTGAAGGCCAGCTGATCGTCGGGTGGATTGCGGCTGTCTGGGTCGGCGTTGCTTTTGATCTGCCAAAAGTGATCCACTTGCCGCTCGCGATACTTGCCGCCTGCTGCGCCGGGGCATTTTGGGGATTCATTCCCGGCCTTTTGAAAGCGCGGCTCAGGGTGCACGAAGTGATTGTGACCATTATGATGAATTATATTGCGCTGCACACATCCAACTATTTAATCCGGAATGTGCTTTCAAAACAGCAGGATACGACACCGCATATTCATCATTCGGCATCGCTTTCGTCTC
The DNA here is from genome assembly GCF_036225245.1 of Weizmannia sp. CD-2023. Classification (NCBI taxonomy): domain Bacteria; kingdom Bacillati; phylum Bacillota; class Bacilli; order Caryophanales; family Bacillaceae; genus Heyndrickxia; species Weizmannia sp. CD-2023. The sequence goes on along the minus strand of NZ_JARTJQ010000084.1, from coordinate 18,038 downwards.
CGTTTTTTCAGAAGATTACTGACTTTTCCACTTTGCACAATGGCATTTACCTTGCTTTGGTTGCTGTTGTGGTGATGTGGTTTATCATTGAAAAGACCACGCTCGGCTTTGAACTGAAATCGGTCGGGTTTAACCAGAGCGCATCCGAATACGCTGGCATGAGTGTGAATCGCAGCATTATCCTTTCTATGGTCATCTCCGGTGCTTTTGCCGGGCTCGGCGGCGCAATGGAAGGGCTCGGGAATTACGGCTTTGCCTTTTTGCAATCTAACTTCTCCGGCATCGGGTTTGACGGTATTGCAGTGGCGCTGCTCGGCGGGAATACAGCGCCCGGCGTTTTGATCGCAGCTGTTTTATTCGGCGCTTTAAAAGTCGGCTCGCTGAACATGCCGGTCGATGCCAACGTGCCAAATGAGCTGGTCAACATTGTCATTGCTTTGATTATTCTTTTTGTCGCATCCGGCTATATCATCAAATGGTCCCTGGCCCGTTTGAAAAGGGAGGCGAAATAAAATGCATTTTATGACCGCTTTGGAAATCATTATTTCGGCGTCTTTACTATCTGCAGCACCGCTTATTTTTACTGCTTTGGGGGGCGTTTTCTCCGAACGTTCCGGCGTGGTGAACATCGGCCTTGAAGGGTTAATGATCATGGGGGCTTTTATATCGATTGTCTTTAATTTAACGTTTTCTCATGCCCTGGGCGCCTGGACGCCGTGGATCGCGGTAGTGGTGGCGATGCTTGTCGGCGGATTATTTGCCTTGATCCATGCGGCTGCATCCATTTCTTTCCGCGCCGACCAGACAGTCAGCGGCGTTGCGATTAACTTCCTTGCGCTCGGCGTCGCCATGTTTCTCATCAAAAACATTTACGGGAAAGGCCAGACCAATACGATCAGCGAATATTTCCAGCAGGTGGATATTCCCGGCCTCAGCCATATTCCTTGGATCGGCAAACTGTTTTTTCAGGGGATCACATACCCTTCTTACATTGCCATCCTGATTGCGATTCTCGTCTGGTTTATCCTTTACAAAACGCCGTTCGGCCTGCGCCTCCGTTCGGTCGGGGAACATCCGATGGCGGCCGATACGATGGGCATCAATGTTGTAAAAATGCGCTACTTTGCTGTCTTTTTATCCGGTGTATTCGGCGGAATCGGCGGGGCCGTGTACGCACAGTCGATCACCCTGAATTTCAGTTCTTCGACAATTTCAGGGCAAGGGTATATGGCGTTGGCTGCGATGATTTTTGGCAAATGGAATCCGCTCGGCGCGATGGGGGCCGCTTTATTTTTCGGATTTGCACAGAGCCTCAGCATCGTTGGCAACAGCATTCCGTATTTGAAAGAAATCCCGAGCGTTTATTTGCTCATTGCGCCGTATGTCCTGACCATTCTGGCACTCGCCGGATTCATCGGGCGTGCGGAAGCCCCGAAAGCAGACGGCGTCCCTTATATCAAGGGTGAACGCTAGGTTATTCCATCCGGCATCAGGCTGCTTTCCCGCCTGGTGCCGGTTTCTTTATGTGCCGTAAAACTTGCCGGGACACCTGTCTCCCTTGTATAGTAAAATTAATGCATTTACAGGTTAAACAACCCCCTAGTCAGGCATACTTTTACTATTGGCACGAAGCTCGTTGAAAAAGGAGGATCCATATGGCCATTTCAAAAGAGACGGTTCGCAAAATGAAAGGGTACACACTACATACCATCAAAACGGACAAATACAAAACGAATACGCTTGTATGGAAAATGAAAGCGCCGCTTGAAAAAGACACCGTTACGCTGCGGGCCCTGCTCCCGAATGTGCTTCAAAGCAGCACAAAGCGTTTGAATACAACCGCAAAATTAAGGGCGTATCTCGATGATTTGTACGGCGCTCATTTTTATGTCGATACGGCCAAAAAAGGGGAATACCATATTCTAACCTTTACAATTGAAATTGCGAACGAAAAGTTTTTGCAGGATGCAGAACCGCTGCTCCAACGGGGGGTTGAATTTTTGGCGGAAGTTTTGCTGAACCCGCATGCAGACGGCGGGCAGTTTGACAGCCAAACGGTGGAGAAGGAAAAACGGGTGCTGAAACAGCGGATCCAGTCTGTATACGATGATAAAATGCGGTATGCAAGCATGCGGCTGATTGAAGAAATGTGCAAAGGAGAGCCGTACGCACTGCAGGCAAACGGTGTTCTTGATGATGTGGATGCCATCACGCCTGCCGATCTTTATCAATATTATCAAAAAGCCATCCGGGAAGATGAACTGGACTTATTTGTGACGGGCGATGTCGATGAAGACCGGCTTGCGGCCATTTGCGAATGCCTGCGTTTTCCGGACCGCGAGCCGAAACGTGCTGCTGCAAGAACGCTTCAAAAGGTCTCCAGCGTCAAAAAAATCAAAGAATCGCAGGATATCCGCCAGGGCAAGCTGAATATCGGCTACCGCACCAATATTACGTTCGGAGACAGCGATTATTTTCCGCTCCAGATGTTTAACGGCATTTTCGGCGGTTTTTCCCACTCCAAGCTTTTCCTGAATGTACGGGAGAAAGAAAGCCTTTGCTATTATGTCGCGAGCCAGATCGAGAGCCATAAAGGGCTCATGATGGTGATGAGCGGCATCGAATCCGCGAATTTTGACAAGGCCGTCTCCATTATTGAAAAACAGCTGGAAGCAATGAAAAACGGCGATTTCAGTGAGCAGGAAATCGGGCAAACGAAAGCCGTTATCCGCAACCAGCTGCTTGAGTCAACGGATACATCCCGCGGCCTCGTTGAAATTTTGTACCATAACGTCATTGCCGGCACCAAGACCGGCGTGGAAGACTGGATAAGGGAAATCAAGGCAGTCGGAAAAGGGGAGATTGTGAAAGTGGCGGCAAAAATTGAACCCGATACGATCTACTTCTTGTCCGGAATGGAGGGGAAATAAATGGAAACCCAACAATTCAGCCAGCTTGGCGAAACGCTTTACGGTGAAACACTTGATAACGGATTAAAAGTCTATGTGCTCCCGAAGCGCGGGTTTAACAAAACATTTGTCACGTTTACGACAAAATACGGTTCTGTTGACAATACGTTTGTCCCGCTTGGAAAAAGCGATTTTGTGCGGGTCCCGGACGGCATTGCCCATTTTCTCGAACATAAAATGTTTGAAAAAGAAGACGGGGATGTGTTTCAGCAATTCAGCCGGCAGGGCGCATCCGCCAATGCTTTTACAAGTTTTAACCGGACGGCCTACCTGTTTTCAAGCACCGATCAGGTGATGAAAAACCTGGAAACGCTGGTCGATATGGTGCAAACGCCGTATTTTACCGCACAGACGGTTGAAAAAGAAAAGGGAATTATCGGCCAGGAAATCATGATGTACAATGACAACCCGGACTGGCGGCTGTATTACGGCCTGATTGAAAATTTATATGCAAACCACCCGGTAAAAATTGACATTGCCGGCACGGTTGACTCGATCGCAAAAATCACCGCGGAGCAATTGTACGAGTGTTACCATACATTTTATCATCCGAGCAATATGCTGCTGTTTGCCGTCGGAAATGTATCGCCGGATGAGGTTCTTTCTTTTATGAGAGAAAACCAGGCGAAGAAAAAGTACGAAAAAGCACCGGAGATTAAAAGGCGTTTTCCGGAAGAACCAGCACAGGCGGCCGAAAAAGAGCAGAAATTGCATATGAATGTGCAGATTCCAAAATGCCTTGTTGGCGTTAAGGCGCTTCATACGAGCCAGCGCGGCGCTGAAATGCAAAAGAACGAACTTGTGGTCAATCTTCTCCTTGACATGCTGTTCGGGCGCAGTTCAGATGCGTACAATGCGTTGTACAATGACGGCCTGATCGACACCAGTTTTTCTTTTGACTATTCCCAGGAGCAGGGATTTGGATTTGCGATGGCCGGAGGGGATACGAAAGATCCGGACCTTTTGGCAAAACGGCTGAAAGAGGTGATGATTGCGGCAAAAGAAGGAAAAGGTTTGGCGGAAGAAGCGCTTGAACGGACGAAAAAGAAAAAAATTGGGGGATTCCTGCGCCAGCTGAATTCACCTGAATTTATCGCCAACCAGTTTACAAGATATGCGTTTAATGATATGAATTTATTTGACGTCGTCCCTGCGCTTGAACAAATCCGGTTCAGTGATGTGCTGGAAACGGCGGAAGCTTTTTTTGAAGAAGAACGGTTTACCGTTTGCCAAGTTTTACCGAAATAACCCGGGACTCTCCCGGGTTTTTAAGTGGGGGAGAAAATTGAAAAAGTTTGCGTTGATTACGGGTGCGAGTGGCGGCATCGGGAAGGCAACAGCTGAAATGCTGGCAAAAGAAGGATGGAATTTGTATTTGCATTACCATCAAAATGAAGCGGCCATCAAAGAACTGCTTTCCATTTGCCGGCATTTCGGGGCGGAAGCGATCCCGATCCGCGCCGATCTTGCAACGGACGGCACCGTAAAAACGATTGCAGAAAATGTTTTTCATCTCGATGCGATCATCCATGCGGCCGGCATTTCCCATTACGGGCTGCTTTCGGATATCGATGAGGCAGCCATTGACAAGCTTTACCGGATTCATGTGAAGGCGCCGCTTCTGATCATCAGGCAGCTGTTGCCCAAATTGCGGCAAAATGCGGTTTCACACATTGTGCTTGTCAGTTCAATCTGGGGACAGGCAGGCGCGGCGTGCGAAGCCGTATATTCGGCGATGAAAGGCGCACAGATCGCATTTGTAAAAGCACTCGCCAAAGAAACGGCAAGAAGCGGCGTACGCGTGAATGCGGTCGCGCCCGGGGCGGTTGGCACCAATATGCTTTCAAGGTTTACGCCGGAAGAAATGGCAGATCTCGAAGCGGACATCCCACTCGGCCGGCTTGCCAAACCGGAAGAAATTGCCGGCACGGTTTCTTTCCTGCTCTCGGAAAAAAGCAACTACATCACCGGTCAGACGATTGGCGTTAACGGGGGCTGGTATATGTAGTCCCGCCTGGAAAAAGTTGCAAAGGAATCCGCCCTGTTTTTTCGCGGATTAACCAAAAAAGGGCAACAGCACACCGTTTTGCCCGGCCGGTGCTTTGAAAGAAGCACGGGTTCCATTTTCCATGCATAGCCTTCCACACCGGGTCACAAACTAAGGTTGAACAACTTGAAAGGAGGCTGTGACATGAACGTATTAGAAAACTGGGACCAATGGAAAAACTTTTTGGGGGACCGTCTCAACCAGGCAAAACAACAGGGGATGCCCCAGGGAACGATTAACAAACTTGCTGAGCAAGTCGGTGATTATTTGGCCGCACAAGTAGATCCGAAAAATGAACAGGAACGCGTTCTTGCTGACTTATGGTCAGTGGCATCGCAGGAAGAACAGCAAGCCATTGCCAATGTAATGGTAAAACTCGTTCAAAATAACGGTACCCAGTCATAAAGAAATACCGGCGCATCATGATAACAATTGGCTGCTTTTTTACAAGAAAAGCCGGTTGTTTGGCTGATGCCGCCGGTTTTTTCATGTCACGACAAAATTCACGATTTTTAGAGCTTTCGCTTCCTTATTGATGTAAAATCATATATCATATAACCTAGATATGTTCGTTTGGATCCGGATTTCGGGAGGGGTTTTGAGTGGATGACAGGAAAGAGTGGTACTTGGAATATGAAATCACGATCAACCGGCCGGGGCTTTTGGGTGATATTTCCTCTCTCTTGGGCATGTTAGCGATCAATATTAGAAGCATTAACGGCGTTGACCATAAAAAACGAGGCTTGCTGCTGTTTGTCAAAAATGAAGAACAGATCGGCCGGCTCGAATCGATATTGCGAACAGTGGAAACGATAAAAGTAACGAAAATCAGGGAATCCAAGCTCAGGGACAGGCTTGCAGTCCGGCACGGAAGGTATATCCAGCGCGATCATGACGACCGGAAAACATTCCGCTTTGTGCGCGATGATCTCGGGATTCTGGTCGATTTTATGGCCGAGCATTTTAAACAGGAAGGCCATAAGCTGATTGGCATTCGCGGGATGCCGCGCGTCGGAAAAACAGAATCGATTGTGGCTGCAAGCGTGTGCGCCAATAAAAAGTGGATTTTTCTCTCCTCCACGATGATCAAACAGACGGTGAGAAGTAGTCTGATTGAGGATGAATACAATGCAAACAATATTTTTATCCTGGATGGCGTCGTATCCGCTGAGAGGGGAAACGAACGGCACTGGCAGCTGATCCGTGAAATCATGCGGCTTCCGGCTGTTAAAGTGGTGGAACACCCGGATATTTTCGTGCAGCGTTCGGAATACACGCTTGATGATTTTGATTACATTATTGAGTTGAGAGAAGACCCGTCACAGGAAATTACATATGACTTACTCCAGCAAAACCGGATGTTTCAAGGCGAATTTGGAGGATTTGATTACTAGATTGGCAGGTGTTACCATGACGGAATTAGGGAATCGTTTAAAAGAAGCAAGGAAAGAAAAGGGCATCAGCCTGGATGATTTGCAGGAGATGACCAAGATCCAAAAAAGATATTTGAAAAACATTGAAGAAGGAAATTATGATTCAATGCCTGGAAAATTTTACGTCCGGGCATTTATTAAGCAGTATGCCGAGGCAGTCGGGCTTGATCCGGAAACTTTATTTGAAGAGTACCAGAGCGACATCCCCCGTACGGAACAGGAAGAATTTCCCGAGCAACTTTCGCGGGTGCAGACGTCCTCCAAAAGGGCCGCACCGGATACCGTCAAGATGATGAACGTGTTGCCAAGGATCCTTGTGGTCGCCGCCATCATCGCGATTTTATTTTTGCTTTGGTTTGTTGTATATAAGTTTGCCGGTCACAACACAAAGGAAAAATTAAACAGCGGGGCTTCCGGCAATGTGAGCGTACAAAAAGAAAACGTCAAATCGGCTGAAAAGGTGTCATCCGGCAAAAACACCGGCAGCTCTTCCGAAAAAAAGGCGGCGAAAACGTCAAAAAAACCGGCCTCGAAAACGAAGAAAACAGCCCAAAAACTGGAAACCGTATCTTCAAGCGGGTACACGACCACCTATAAACTGGCCGGCACCAACCAGTTCAAACTTGAACTGAAAGCAAACGGCGGACGGTCATGGGTACAGGTGAAAAACAGCGACGGTTCAACGAACTTTCAACAATTGCTGAATGACGGGGACAGCCGGACAGCGGATCTGTCAAAACAAAAACAAGTCACGATCACGGTCGGAAACACCGTCAATACGGAAGTGTATATCAATGGCAAAAAACTAAAATACAATATTCCGGCATCCAAAGAAGTACGCCAGGATATGATCGTCCAGTTTAACGGGTCACAAACGAAATAAGCCTTGTTTTAAGGCTTTTTCTTTGGAAAATATATAGACAGTTGGAGGAAAAGCCAGTGAATTTGCCGAATAAAATTACTGTATCACGTGTATGTTTAATCCCTGTTTTTTTACTCATCATGGCGGTGCCGTTCGATTGGGGCACCTTTGATTGGCTGGGAGCCAAAATTCCGGTCACCCATTTTGTCGGTGCGGTGATTTTTGCCATTGCCTCTATGACAGACTGGATCGACGGCCACTATGCCCGCAAATACAATCTCGTTACCAACTTCGGGAAATTTCTCGATCCGCTTGCGGACAAACTGCTTGTTTCAACGGCGTTTATTTTGCTCGTTGGGCTCAAGCTGGCGCCGGCATGGATTGTTGTCGTAATCATTGCCCGCGAGTTTGCCGTGACAGGCTTGCGACTGATTTTAGCAGAGGGCGGGGAAGTAGCAGCAGCCAATATGCTTGGGAAAATCAAAACATGGACGCAAATCATTGCCATCCTTTTATTGCTGTTGCATAACTTTCCGTTTTCGGCGCTCTCTTTTCGCTTGGATCTGATCGCTTTGTGGGTAGCGCTCATCTTTACCATCTGGTCAGGCGCTGATTATTTCTATTTAAACCGGGGCGTATTTGCCCGCTCGAAATAACCATGCAGTGAAAGGCAGCCTTTCACTGCTTTTTTGCCCGCCAGTGGCTTGTGCTAATCCGGCACGGGAGAAAAAGGCAGCCATTGCTTCGGGTGGATTGGCGGCCTGGATTGCGCCGTCATGTGTTCGTTTTTTTGCTTTAAAAGAAAGGGAGGAATGGAAAGTGAATGCCGAAATTATTGCAGTCGGTTCGGAACTTTTGCTTGGCCAGATCACCAATACAAATGCCACATTTATTGCCGCACAATTGGCGGAGATCGGCGTGGATGTGTACTACCAGACCGTTGTCGGCGATAACGCAGAGCGGCTCGAAGCGGCAATCCGGACAGCGGAGGGCCGCGCCGATCTATTGATTTTTACTGGTGGGCTCGGTCCGACAAAGGATGATTTAACAAAAGAAACGATTGCATCGCACATCGAAAAAAAACTGGTGACAAACGAAGATGCCATGCGCTCCATCGAACAGTTTTTTATCCGTACAAAACGAAAAATGACGGAAAACAACAAAAAGCAGGCACTGGTCATCGAAGGTTCAAAAGTGTTTCCGAATGACCACGGTATGGCGCCGGGCATGCTGGCCAAAAGCGGAAACCATTATTATATGCTGCTGCCCGGCCCGCCGCATGAACTGGAACCGATGTTTATCCATTACGCCAGCCCCGCAATCCAGGAAGAACTGGAAACGATCGAAAAAATCGAATCGCGCGTTCTCCGCTTCTTCGGGATCGGCGAATCCCAGCTGGAAACAGAAATCCGCCATATATTGGATAGCCAAACCAATCCGACTGTCGCTCCGCTTGCGAAAGAAGGGGAAGTGACACTTAGGATTACGGCGAAACACCAGTCGGCGGAAACGGCGAACGAAATGATCGATCAAGTGGAAAAAGAGATTATGCAAATTGCCGGATCGTATTTTTACGGTTATAATGATATGACATTAATGGAGGCCCTGCTCGAAAAGCTTTCGAAAAAACAGCTGACGCTTGCCTGCGCGGAAAGTCTGACTGCCGGCAAATTTGCAGCGGAAATGGCGTCCATCCAGGGTGTCAGCACAATGTTGAAAGGCGGCGTTGTCGTCTATTCAAACGAAGCGAAGATGAAGCTTGCCAAAGTGAAAAAAGAAACGCTTGACAAGTACGGCGCCGTCAGCAGCCAGTGTGCAAAAGAACTGGCGGAAAATATCCGCAGCATTATGGATGCCGACATTGGCATCAGTTTTACAGGCGTGGCTGGCCCGGACTCCCTTGAAGGCCATCCGCCGGGAACCGTGTGGATCGGCATTGCGATAAAAGGGAAAGAAACTGCCACTTATCTGTTGGAACTTCCCGGATCCCGCAACAACATCCGCACGCGATCGGTGAAATACGGCTGCTGGCATTTGCTGAAACTGCTTTAGGTCGAAAGCCGCTTCTGCTCATGGCAAGTGACGGAAGCGGCCTTTTTATAAAAAAATTTGTTTGCCAAAAATTCAATTTTCGGCTCTTTTTGCCGGGGGAATTTTCATTTTTACAGGGGGAAAACCCCATTTTTTTGCCGGATTTTTGCAAAAAAGAGACGAATGAGCGTTCGAGATTTTGCTTGGCAAACAGAGAAAAAACGGGTATAGTATAGATATAGATTCATTGCTTTCGAGAGTTTGGAATGAATAAAAGGAGGAAATTTTGTGAATGATCGTCAAGAAGCCTTAGACAAGGCTCTGAAACAAATAGAAAAGCAATTTGGTAAGGGTTCCATTATGCGGTTGGGCGAGCAGACCGACCGGGTTGTCTCCACGATCCCGACCGGTTCGCTTGCGCTTGATATTGCCCTTGGTGTCGGCGGTTACCCGCGCGGCCGCGTCATTGAAATATACGGCCCTGAAAGTTCTGGTAAAACAACGGTTGCCCTGCATGCGATTGCGGAAGTCCAGGCACAGGGTGGACAAGCGGCGTTTATTGATGCGGAACATGCACTTGACCCGGTTTATGCCCAAAAGCTCGGTGTCAATATTGATGAGCTGCTCCTGTCCCAGCCGGATACGGGCGAACAGGCGCTGGAAATTGCGGAAGCGCTCGTCCGCAGCGGCGCAGTGGATATTGTGGTCGTTGACTCCGTTGCTGCGCTTGTGCCGAGAGCGGAAATTGAAGGGGAAATGGGCGATTCCCACGTCGGCCTCCAGGCACGGCTGATGTCCCAGGCGCTGCGGAAATTATCGGGTGCAATCAACAAATCGAACACGATTGCGATTTTCATTAACCAAATCCGGGAAAAAGTCGGCGTAATGTTCGGTAATCCTGAAGTCACACCGGGCGGCCGTGCGCTCAAATTCTACTCATCCGTGCGCCTTGAAGTGCGCCGTGCCGAACAGATCAAACAAGGGAGCGACATTGTCGGCAACAAAACGAAAATCAAGGTTGTCAAAAACAAAGTAGCGCCTCCGTTTAAAACGGCAGAAGTGGATATTATGTACGGCGAGGGGATCTCAAAAGAAGGCGAGATCGTCGATATGGGAAGCGACCTTGACATCATCCAAAAAAGCGGGGCCTGGTATGCTTATAACGGCGAGCGGCTCGGCCAGGGGCGTGAAAATGCGAAGCAATTTTTAAAGGAAAATGCGGATCTGAAAAACGAGATTGCCGCAAAAATCCGGGAACATTACGACCTGACAGAAGATGCCGGTTCCCATGAAACCGAGAAAGCTATAGATGAACAAGAAGCTGTGGAAGGACAGGAAGAATTAAATTTGGAGTAACCGGTGTATAAGCGCCTGAAATGCTGACCGCATCCAGGCGCTTTTTGCCGTCCATTTACCGCACTTTTTTGCGCCACAAAATCTGCATGGCGGAGAGGAATCAACACAAATTTACAATGGCAATCTTTCCGCTTCACTTGACAATAAAAATTCCCACCTTTAAAATTAATATGTATATTTTATTTTTCTAAAAATGACTTTCTCCTGTACGGAAAGCAAATCCTCCCGGAAGTTTCCGGAAGGGGGGCCGGTTTTTTCATCCGGCGGCTTTTCCGCATGCGGCTGATGGAACCATCCTTGTCTTCAGCCGGACCGGGACGAAACGCATGATTGGGTTTTCATGCATATACACCGGAGGGGCTTGCCCCGGGATCAACGTTTTACTTTTTAAGCCAGGCGCTGTATACTGTAAACCTAAGGATTAATGTAACAGCCGACATTTTTAACGTAGAAGAAGTTCATAGCAAGAGGAGGTGAGATTGATGGAGTCTCTCATATGGATCATCTCCCTTTTGCTTGTCCTTATCGTCGGTGTAGTTGTTGGCTATTTCATCCGGAGATCAATTTATGAAGCGAAAATTGCAGGGGCGAAAAATGCGGCAGATCAGATCGTTGATGAAGCAAAACGCGAAGCTGATCGCCTGAAAAAAGAAGCCCTGCTTGAAGCGAAGGATGAAAATCATAAACTTCGTACGGATATGGAACGGGAATTGCGTGAACGAAGAAATGAATTGCAAAGACAGGAAAACCGCTTATTGCAAAAGGAAGAGAACCTCGATCGCAAAGATGAATCGCTCGATAAGCGTGAATCGATGCTTGAAAAGAAAGAGGATTCTTTAAACCTGAGACAACAACATATTGAAGAGATGGAAAGCAAATTGGAGGAGATGGTTAACGAGCAGGAGTCTGAGCTGGAAAGAATCTCGGGCCTCAATCGCGAACAGGCGAAAGCCATCATTATTGAAAAACTGGAAAACGAGCTTTCCCATGACATTGCCGTTAAGGTAAAGGAAGCGGAAACAAGGGCAAAAGAAGAAGCCGATAAAAAGGCGAAAAGCATTCTTTCGCTGGCCATTCAGCGGTGTGCAGCCGAGCATGTTGCTGAAACAACGGTATCGGTTGTCAACCTGCCGAATGATGAAATGAAAGGCCGCATCATCGGAAGGGAAGGCCGCAATATCCGGACACTTGAAACGCTGACCGGGATTGACCTGATCATCGATGATACGCCGGAAGCGGTGATTCTTTCGGGATTCGATCCAGTGCGCCGGGAAACGGCACGCATTGCACTGGAAAAACTGGTTCAAGACGGCCGCATCCATCCGGCCCGCATTGAAGAAATGGTTGAAAAAGCAAGGCGGGAAGTGGATGAACATATACGCGAAGTGGGGGAACAAACCACTTTTGAAGTTGGTGTCCATGGCCTCCATCCGGACTTAATCAAAATTCTTGGCCGGTTAAAATTCCGCACGAGCTACGGGCAAAATGTCCTCAAGCACTCGATAGAAGTCGCATTCCTTTCCGGATTGCTGGCTGCCGAACTCGGGGAAGATGAAATCCTTGCCCGCCGTGCCGGTCTGCTTCATGATATCGGAAAAGCGGTAGACCATGAAGTAGAAGGAAGCCATGTGCAAATTGGCGTCGAACTCGCAACCAAATACAAAGAACATCCGGTGGTCATTAACAGTATTGCTTCTCACCATGGCGATACGGAACCGACCTCTGTTATCGCGGTGCTTGTCGCTGCCGCTGATGCTTTATCCGCTGCACGGCCTGGGGCGCGCAGCGAAACGCTTGAGCATTACATCAGACGGCTTGAAAAGCTGGAGGAAATCGCCGAATCGTATGACGGTGTTGAAAAATCGTTCGCGATCCAGGCGGGGAGAGAAGTACGCATTATGGTGAAACCGGAACAGATCGACGACCTGGAAGCTCATCGCCTGGCACGTGATATCCGCAAAAAAATTGAAAATGAGCTGGATTATCCGGGCCATATTAAAGTAACGGTTATTCGGGAAACGCGGGCTGTTGAATATGCAAAATAAGCGGTGACGTGTTCACCGCTTATTTTCTTTAACGTTTTGAAAAGAAAATAAAGATTGTTTTACAAAGCATAGAAAGGATTTATTGCATGAAGATTTTATTTATAGGGGATGTTGTAGGGTCATTAGGGCGTGAGATGGTGAATGAATATTTGCCGAAGTTAAAGGCGAAATACAGGCCGCATTTGACCATCGTAAACGGGGAAAATGCAGCCGGCGGGCGTGGGATTACCAAAAATATTTACCGCGGCCTGCTGGATGCAGGTGCGGATATCATCACGCTCGGAAACCATGCATGGGACAACAAAGAGATTTTCGACTTTATTGAGGATGCAAAATGGATGGTGCGCCCGGCCAATTTTCCGGACGGGACCCCGGGAAAAGGGATGGCGTTGATCAAAGCGGAAGGAACGGAGTTTGCAGTCATCAACCTGCAGGGCAGAACGTTTATGAACGCGCTCGATGACCCGTTCCGGAAAGCAGAAGAGATGGTGGCACTGGCAAGAAAAAGAACTCATTTTATCTTTGTTGATTTTCATGCCGAAACGACAAGCGAAAAGCAGGCGATGGGCTGGTTTCTCGACGGCAAAGTGTCTGCCGTGATCGGGACGCATACGCATGTGCAAACCGCGGATGCAAGAATTTTGCCAAACGGTACAGCCTATCTGACCGATGCCGGCATGACCGGGCCGTACGATGCCATTCTCGGCATGGACAAAGAAGCGGTAATGAAAAAATTCCTGACTTCGCTTCCTGTCCGTTTTGAAGTGCCGAAATCGGGAAGGAAAATATTAAGCGGATGCATCATCAGCCTTGATAAAAAAACAGGCAAAGCCGCAACGATCCAGAACATTTTAATTAATGAAGACCACCCGTTTATCTCTGAATAAACGGGTTTTTTCTTTTTCCGGATGGGTGCCGGGCAGGACAGCGCCTCTTTTTATGTACCGGTGCTTATGAAGGATGGCATAACTCGCAGAACAAAGGAATATAGTAGCAGTGAAATGATTTTTCCCGCTGTGCGGGGGGCAGCTCCCCGGAGTTTTTTTGAGCAAGAGACGTTCACGAAAGCCCGCACGACAAGCAGGAAAATCAGTAGCCTATATGCGGGGCGGCTGCCGGATTGTTTCGGACAGCCGCCCCGTTTCCAGCGAAGCCGGGAAAAGGCCGGGCTGGAAACGGGCAAGAGATACTTCACGTTCGAACATGAATCGTCACTCTGAACGGACATTCGGTTAACGGAAGGAGACAAGGAGGAGAAGGAATGGAAATATTAAAAGTTTCAGCAAAATCTAATCCTAATTCTGTAGCTGGTGCACTTGCCGGTGTTCTTCGTGAAAGAGGGGGGGCGGAAATCCAGGCGATCGGGGCGGGCGCCATTAATCAGGCTGTAAAAGCCGTTGCCATCGCAAGAGGGTTTGTGGCCCCGAGCGGTGTGGATTTAATTTGCATCCCGGCTTTCACGGATATTCAGATTGAAGGAGAAGAAAGAACCGCTATTAAACTCATCATTGAACCCCGCTGATATAGATTGAAAAGAAACGCTGTTTGCAGAAGCAGACAGCTTTTTTTTGTATGGAAAAAAGGTTTGCGGAAACTGTCATACTTTATCAGCAAAAAGAACCCGTCCACGTGATAAAGTAAAATCGTGGCGCGCTTTATCTTTGCGCCTTTTTTACTGCAGCCTGAAAAGTGGCTGAAGGAGGGGTGGAAGTTGATCCATATCATTGCTACTGCTGAATCGTCCGGGCAGGCTGAAGCGCTGATTGCGGCCGGAGTGGATACCCTCTATATCGGGGGGAACCGTTTCGGCTTGCGCATGCCCGGCCATATCACGCTTGAAGACATAGGCGACATTACAAAGTTTGCACACCGGCAGAATAGAAAAGTGTATACAGCCGTTAACGGATTGATGCATAACGGCCATATAGAGGCGCTTCCGGAATATTTGTTATCACTTGAAAAAGCGGGAGTGGATGCGATTACTGCCGGGGATCCGGGCGTGATACAGCTCTTAAAAGAAATGAAACTGAATCTGCCTTATATTTACGATGCACAGACGCTTGTCACATCGGCAAACCAGATAAAGTTCTGGCTCAAACGCGGGGCAATAGGGGCCGTGGCGGCGCGCGAATGTACTTTTATTGAATTAAAAGAGATACAGGCGCAAATCAAGCAACCCGTCGAGGTACAAGTATACGGCCCGACATGCATCCACCACTCGAAGCGCCGCTTGCTTTCGAATTACACCCAATTTGCGCATCTTAATGCCGGCACAACTGTCCGTGACAGGCTCAGCATCAGCGAGAAAAAAGACAGGGAAAATCAGTATCCGCTTTTTGAGGATGAAAATGGCACCCATATTTTTTCCGCAGAAGACATTGCGCTCATTCGGTATTTGCCGGATCTGCACAGGGCGGGGCTGGATACGTGGAAACTCGACGGCATTTTGGCCGAAGGGGAAACCTTTACGGATATTGCCGCCCTTTATGTCCGGGCAAAAGAAGCGGTGCTGTCCGGCACTTTTGATGCGGCGCGTTTTTCAGCTGAGCTTTTGCAATTGCAGCCGGAAACGCGGAAGCTTGGCACGGGGTTTTTCCTGCGGCAGCCGGATGAAGTACAGTAGGAGGGAGAATATGCGAAACATCATCAAAAAACCGGAAGTGCTTGCGCCGGCCGGAAATCTTGAAAAACTGGAAATCGCCGTCCGCTATGGCGCGGATGCCGTATATATTGGCGGACAGGCTTACGGCTTGCGTTCAAGAGCCGGCAATTTTACGTATGACGAAATGAAGGAAGGGGTCCGCTTTGCGCATGCCCGCGGCGCAAAAGTGTATGTAGCTGCAAATATGGTCGGCCATGAAGGCGATGATGAAGGGGCAGGGGATTTTTTCCGCACATTAAAGGAGATCGGGATTGACGCTGTCATCATCTCCGACCCGGGTTTTATCACCATTTGTATGGAAGAGGCGCCCGGCCTTGCCGTCCATTTGTCGACCCAGGCTTCTGCAACAAATTACAAAGCGCTTCAGTTCTGGGAGCAGGAAGGGGTCGAAAGGGTGGTCCTGGCCCGCGAAGTCAGCCTTGAAGAAATCCGCGCAATCCGGAAAAATACCGGTATGGAAATAGAGGCGTTTGTACAGGGGGCGATGTGCATTTCGTATTCCGGGCGTTGCGTACTGTCCAATCATATGGCGAACCGCGATGCAAACCGCGGCGGATGCGCCCAGTCATGCCGTTGGAAATATGACTTGTTTGAAAATGAAGGAGCCGACATCTTAACAGCTGGCGGCGAGCCGTTTTCCATGAGTGCGGTGGACCTTACGATGATCCATCACGTGCCGGAATTGATTGAAGCGGGTGTGGGAAGTTTTAAAATTGAAGGCAGAATGAAGTCGATCCACTATGTTTCGACTGTGGCGAATGTGTACCGGGCGATTGTCGATGCCTATTGTGAAGATCCGGACCATTTTGTTTTTGACCCGGCGTGGGAGGAAGAAATTTGGAAAGTGGCACAACGGGAACTGGCCACCGGTTTTTACTTTGGGGAACCGGATGCCCACCAGCAACTGTTCGGGCGCCCCCGCAAAATTCCGAAATATACTTTCGCTGCCCGTGTTTTGGATTACGATCCGGCTACAAAAATCGCCACGCTTGAACAGCGCAACCATTTTACGACAGGGGAAGAAGTGGAGTTTTACGGGCCGGGATTTGCCCGTTTCACCCAAACCATCCGCAAGCTTTGGGATGAAGACGGCAAGTGCATTGAACGTGCCCCGAATGCGATGATGACCGTGAAAACAATCGTCGACCATCCTGTAAAACCTTATGATTTGATGCGGATACGCAAAATGCCGGTGAGTACGGCACGCTTTTCAAACTTTCCTGGACAGGCTCCAAGTGAATGAAAATTTACCTCAAAACGGCGGGATACAAAAATACGTTCCCGCCGTTTTTGCATCCCCGGCTTTCGTCAATTTGCCTTCCAATGGTATGCAAAACAGGTGAAACTATGCAATATTGCATAAGAAACTTTCCGTTTTTCCCCCTACCCCTCCGAACTCCCGCGACTGCTTTTCCTGAATTCTGAGTTTTTCAAATCCTCCTCTTGTTTTTCTAATAATTGGTATGAAAATTGCAAAGATGTAGAATAATAGGCCTTCGCATGGATGGAAGCGGAGCAGCCTTATTAGCGTACCAAAAAGCAAACATCTTTGATTCGTGGAAGAGAGAGGGAGGATGATAAAATTGGAGAATGCGACATTAAAGCGTTCACTCGGTTTATGGGCCATCGTCGGACTTGGATTAGGGTATATGACGCCTACCATTGTGTTTGATACTTTTGGCATCGTATCAAAGGAAACCAACGGGGTGGTGCCGCTTGCCTATATCACTGCGTTGATTGTCATGCTGTTTACCGCCATCAGTTACGGGAAGATGGTAAAAGTTTTCCCGAACGCCGGATCTGCCTACACGTATACAAGGGAAACGATGAACCCCCATCTCGGTTTCCTTGTCGGGTGGGCGGCGTTGCTCGACTATTTGCTGTTGCCCATGGTGAATGCTTTAATTATCCGGATTTATATGGTATCCGTCTTTCCAAACGTGCCCGCCTGGATCTGGGTGGTGACGTATGTAGCCGCCGTGACGGGCATCAATGTATGGAGCATGGGGAAAACGTCCAATATGAACACCATTCTTGTCGTTTTTGAACTCGTGCTAATCGGTGCTTTTCTTGTGCTGGCCGTTGTACAATTTTCGCACGGAATGGGAAAAGGTACGGTTTTCACTTTCGATCCGCTTTACCACTCCAATGTCCGTTTGAGCGCGGTCCTGACCGGAGCGACAGTCGTATGCTTCTCGTTTATCGGCTTTGATGCGGTAACGATGTATGCGGAGGAAGCGAAAGATCCCAAAATCATGCCGAGAGCGATCATGCTAACGGTTTTTATCGGCGGTGCGGTCTTCTTTATCGCCAGTTATTTCGCGCAAGCCTTGTTTCCGGACGTTTCCCATTTTAAAAACACGGATGACACATTGCCCGAAATCGGATTGTATGTGGGCGGAACGCTGTTTAAATTATTGTTTATTTCCGGTGCATTTGCCGCCACGGTTGCGTCCGGCCTTGCTTCCCATGCCAGTGTTTCGCGGCTGTTATATGTGATGGGGAGAAACGGCGTCCTGCCGAAGCGATGGTTCGGGTACGTGCATCCGAAATTCCGGACCCCCGCATGGAATGTAATCCTTGTCGGCCTGGTGTCGCTGCTTGCGATCACGCCCAGCCTGGAACTCATTTCC